>VGJF01000240.1 GCA_016867585.1 Candidatus Aminicenantota bacterium
GTGCCCGGGAGGGGATTCCCCCCGAACCGGATCGGGTCATCAACCGGATGCTCGCCAAAAAAGCGGATGAGCGCTATGCCCGGGCCGGGGATGTGGCGGCGGCGTTGACGGCGCTGCTTTCGACGAAATCCTCTTCGAGCGCCGAAGGGGAGGCTTTCCCGTCCATCGCCGTCCTGCCTTTTCTCAACATGAGCGCCGACCCGGAAAACGAGTATTTCAGCGAAGGCCTGGCCGAGGAGATCATCAACGGCCTGTCCCGCCTCCGTCATCTTCGGGTGGTGGCGCGCACATCCGCCTTCGCCTTCAAGGGCAAAGAGCAGGATATCCGCGAAATCGGAAGGAAGCTGAATGTTTCGACCATCCTCGAGGGCAGCGTCCGCAAATCCGGCAACCGGCTGCGGATCACCGCCCAATTGATCAACGTCGCCGACGGCTTTCATTTCTGGTCGGAGCAGTTCGACCGGGAGATGAAGGACGTGTTCGCCATTCAGGACGAAATCTCGCTCGAGATCACCAAGAAATTGAACGTCAGCCTCCAGAGGGGGGAGAGGTCCCCGGCCGTGCCCCGGATCGAGAACCTGGAGGCTTATCATCTTTACCTTCGCGGCCGCTTTCTCGTGTACAAGTGGACCCAGGGCTCCCTCTTCAAGGCCATCGATTGTTTCGAACAGGTGCTGGTCGATGCCCCGAATTTCGCCCCCGCCATCGCCGGGATCGCCGAATCCTACTTTTTCCTCGGATTTCTCAATCTCGTGCCGCCGCGGGAGTCCTTCCCCAAAGCCGGCGAGATGGCCCAAAAAGCCATCGACCGAGATCCGTCCCTGGCTTTCGCCCATACGATCTTGGGTTTGACGCGGCTGCATTTCGAGTGGGATTGGCCGGGCGCGGAGAAAGACTTGAAACAGGCCCTGGCGCTCAATGCCCAGGACGGGCTTGCCCACGCCGGCTACGGGACCTATCTGTTGGTCATGGGAAGATTGGAAGAGGCCGTCATCGAGTTCTCCCGGGAGTTGAAAATCAACCCGCTGGCCAGTTCGACGGCGTTCAACATCGGGGTTTCCCTGATGCGGGCGGGTCGGCTCGATCAAGCGATCGCCCGGATGAAGATCCTGAGCGAAGGCGAGGAAGATCATCCGTACAATCAGTGGATTCTCGGCCAGGCTCTGTTCTTGAGGGGGGAACGGAAGACGGGGATCGAGCGCATGCGCCGGGCCGTGGATCAATCCAAGCGCAATCCGATGATCTTGTCCGGTCTGGGCTGGGCCTTGGCCATGGACGGACAAACGACCGAGGCGGAGGAGATCATCGCCGAGCTCAAACGGCGATCGGACGAGGAGCAGATCCGGCCTTACCTCATCGCCAAGATCCAGGCCGGATTGAATCAAGCCGACCAAGCCTTTGCCTGGCTCGAGCAGTCCTACCGTCAGCATGATCCGTCGCTGGCCTTCATCCTGACCGACGAGACCCTGGTTCATCTCCGCGCCGATCCGAGGTTTGACGATTTGCTGGTCCGGCTGAAATTGGACCCGAATGTAAAGCCCGGGACCGATCCCGGATGATCGGGAGTCGCGGAATATGAAGAAAATCCTCTTCATCAGCGGATCGATCGGCCTGGGCCATGCGGTCCGAGACTTGGCCATGGCCCGGGAACTGCGGCGGATGCGTCCGGATGCGGAGATCTCCTGGATCGCCTGCCCGCCTGCAAGCCGGATCCTCCGCGACGCCGGGGAAAAGCTTTTACCCGAGGCCGACCTGTGGAGCGATGAGAACGCCTCGGCCGAAAAGGCCTCCTCCGTGAAAACGTTCGGGTTGAACATTCCCCGGTATTTGATGGCCGCCCGGAAGGAATGGAAAAACAATATCGAAGTCTTCAAACGGTTGATGTCGGGGACGGATTTCGATCTTATCATCGGCGATGAAACCTACGAAATCACCAGGGCCCTGAAGAAGAATCCCGCGATCAAAAAGGCTCCGTTTTTGGCGATCTATGACTTCATCGGCCTGGAGGCGATGACAGGCAATCCCCTCGAGCGCCTGGCCGTCCACTTCTGGAACCGGGTTTGGAGCAAGGGGTACAAAAAGGCTTCCCGGGCCATCAATGCCGTGCTCTTCGTTGGGGAAATCGAGGACATCCCCGATCGGAGAATGGGTTTTCTTCTGCCCAGCCGCCGTGTCTGGGCGGAATACCGCAAGGTCCACTACCTCGGATATGTTTTCCCCTTTTCGGCCGCCGACTATGCCGACAAAAGCCGGATTCGGCAAAGCCTGGGCTACGGAGGCGAGCCTTTGATCGTCGCCTCCGTCGGCGGGACGGGAATCGGCGGCGAACTGCTGGACTTGTGCGGGCGGGCTTTCCGCCTGGCCAGGCGGGAGATCCCCGGCCTTCGCCTGGTCCTCGTCTGCGGTCCGCGGGTGGCCCCGGATTCGCTCGCGGTGCCGGAGGGGGCGGAGGTGCGGGCCTATGTCCCCGACCTTTACCGGCATTTTGCCGCCTGCGATCTGGCCATCGTCCAGGGCGGCGGGACCACGACCCTGGAATTGACGGCCTTGCGCCGGCCCTTTCTCTATTTCCCCTTGGAAGGGCATTTCGAGCAGTCGAAATATGTCGCCGCGCGGCTGGCCAGGCACAAGGCCGGAATCCCGATGTGTTTTTCGAAGACGACGCCGGAATCGCTCGCCCGCCAGATCACGGCAAATATCGGCCGGGAAGCCTCATGGCCGCCCATCCCCCTGGACGGCGCTCAAAAGGGGGCGGAAATCATCTCCCGGTTCCTTTGAGACGGCCGGCCGCCGGACGTCTTATTTCCGAAGGGAGCGGCCGGCGAAGGAGGCCAGCCCGGCGACCAGCCCGCCGAGGAGGGCCGTCAGGGCGAGCATGAGCCAGCCCTTCCCGAGGCGGAACATTCCCGCCATCCGGCCGGCGATGAGGCCTCCCGAGGTGAGGAAGAAAAACGCGGCCGCCCCGCCCCAGACGACGGCGCCGGCGAGAAATCCCTCCCAGAAGGCTCTTTCATCGTTCTTGGCGAAAACGAGCCCGTAGACGAACGGGACGACGGCCACCCACCACCACCAGGGGGTCAGAAGGTGGAGGACGAGCAGGACGGCGGCGCTTGCGGCGAGGGGAATCATCGGCGGCCTCCGAGCGCGGTTCGGCCGAGAAGGCGGGGATGCGCCTCCTCGGGGGTTTTCAGGAAGACGATCTCAAAGGATTTTCCCTCGACCCAGGCGTCGACCATGTTGTCGAAGAAGCGGGAGCCGGGGTTTCCGGACTGGCCGCCGGGAAAGACGCCCCAGGCCTCGACCTTCGGGCCGAGCGAAACGACCATCCGCCACGACGGTCCGCTCGTCCGGGAGACGTTGTTGATCGTCCCTCCGCCTCCGCTGACCGCGAGAAGCGGCGTCCCGAGCCCCGGGATGCGGGCCAGGTGGCGGATTTCGGTCCCTCGGGCCTTTCCCCAGTTCCAGGCCTCCCCGGCCAGGCCCCATTCGTTTTCGAGGGATGCCGCCGCGGCGGTGAAAGCCTTGGCCGCGATGACTTCGAGCGTCTCCGCGGCCGAGGTCGTCTTGTCGTCGAAATAGGGCGAGTTCGGCTTGTTCAGGACGAGGTCGAGAGTCACGTCCGAGCCCGGCGTCGGGAAACTCCGACCTTCCGTCCGGAATTCGTCGCTCCAGACGGCGCTCGAGAACTCTCGCCAGAAGCGGTCGAAGATCGTCGCCTCGATCCCGTCGGCCCGGAGGACGAAGTCCCATTTCTTCAGCTTCTCCAGGGCGAAGGCGGCCGACGACCCCAGGCCCGCGCTCGGCAGCAACGGCAGAAGCCTGGGGAGGGCCATTCGGGCCCGGAGGCTCAGGGCGTCGGTCTGCATCTTGACGATATCCTCGGGGGCGGCGCCCGACATCGCTCCCAGAAGCTCGTTGACCCGCGCCCCGCGCTCGAACGTCTCGTAATCCCAGCCGAGGTAGTAAGGATAAGTCGCATCGGCCGGGCGCTGGTTGGCCGAGCTCACGAATCCCCGCTTCGGGTTCTCGACATGGGGAACTTCGTCCATCGGCACCCATGCCGTCCAGTCGTCGGCGGCCGACGACCCGTCGAGAAGAAACCGGCCCTGGCCCTTCTTGCGCAGCGGGAATTTCCCATTGTGCCAGATCGCGATCCGGCCCTCGGCGTCGGCGTAGACGAAGTTCTGGGCCGGGCAGTCGAAAGAGACGATCGCCTCCCGGAAATCCTCGTAGTTTTTGGCCCGGTTGACACCGAAAATCGTCCTGACGACGCCGCTCGGGTCATGGGCCGCCCAGCGCAGGGCGCAGCCGGGAGGGAGGTCCGGATCGACGGGCGTTCCGCCTTCGGGAAAGGGAACGGGGCCGTGGTGGGTATAGAGGACGTCTTCGACGACCGAAGCCCGGCCGCGAACCTTGATCTCTTCGCGCCGGACCGTCGTCTTGCGCCACGCCCCGTCATGATAATATTCCGCCCGGTCCGCGTCCTTGAACTGGATCTTGTACCAGTCGAGGACGTCCGAACCGGCGTTGGTCATCCCCCAGGCGATTCGCTCGTTGAAGCCGATGATGACCCCCGGCGCGCCCGGCAGGCTGACGCCGTAGACATTGATCCCCGGCGCGGAGAGCTGGACGGCGTACCAGATCGACGGCAGGCTGAGGGCGAGGTGGGGGTCGTTGGCCAGGATCGGGAATCCGCCGCTCGTTTTCGTCCCGGCCAAGGCCCAGTTGTTGCTCCCGATGAAGTCGTTCCAGGGGTCGGTTTCCGAGGCTTCACCGGGCGGCGCCGCGGGCGATGCCGCGGTCGGTCCGCGCGGCCTTCCGGCCTTCTCGGCCGGCTTCGGCCCGAAATCCCAGGCCGTCCCGGGCGGGATGACGGGGTCCTGGAAGGGCGCAGGGTAGGGGAAGAGCTCGTCGACGACGCCCTCTCCCATCGCCTCCTTGA
>VGJF01000241.1 GCA_016867585.1 Candidatus Aminicenantota bacterium
GGCGGGCGGCGGGGAGAAGGCCGGCCCGGGCGGAAAACCCGAAGACGTCTCCGGCTTGGCGGACTGACCGGAGGCGTTCGCCGTTTAGCTTATTTCCCCGTTCGACAATCCTTATTTCCCCACGTCGTGGGGGACCTGAACCTGAACGGACGCCGTCGCCGAATTACCGGCCTGATCTGTGCAGGTGACCGTGATCGTGTAGATGCGGCCGGAACCGGTGCCTAGCCGCTCCGCCCTGAGCCGAAGGTGATGGCTGTCGACGATTTCCCAATCCGGAGACAGATCCCCTTTCTCCCGCGATACGGCCGGTTCATTGCTCGTGATGGCCACGGTGCAAGTCACCGGACCGCAATTCTCCGTAACGGTATAATTGAGAGTGACCTCGACCATTTTATGGTTCGGTGGCCATAGAACCGCAGGGAACACGGGATCGATGAAATTCAATCTGATCTCCGGCGGGGTCTCGTCAACGACAGTGACGGTGGCCGTGCACTGGCTTGAGGCTCCCTTGTCATCGGCGACGGTCAGCGTAACCGCGGTACTCCCAAGAGGATACGGCCCGGCCGGCGTTTGGGTGATGGTCAGCGGATCGCCGTCCGGATCATACGATCCGTTATCGACCGAAGCCTGGCTCGAACAGGACGAGTCCGCCGATACCGTGACGTTTTGACATATCGCCACTGGCGCATTGTTCACGGGAGGGGAGCTCTCGATCGTCCCGACGGCGCTGTACGCCTGAACGCGTCCCCAATAGACATTCCTCGGAGCTTGATCGGCGCTGAAATACATCCTGGATAAGCCGTCGATAGGATGGATGTCGCCCGTATGAATCCCGTATGGATAAGCCGCAAGTCCCCCCGGGAGTTCGGCCGGATCGATACGAACGCCGTCTTCTTTCGTCCATAGGATTCCGTCCGCCGATACGGCGCTCAAGATACGACTCGTCTTAGGGGTTCCTCCCCAGCCGGTATAGAGCATGAGAAAACTCCCGTCGGCAAGCTTCAGAACACGGGGCGTATAGACGTTCGATGAATCATAAAGTCCGCCGATGTCGATGCGAATTCCCGAATCCTTGGTCCAATTGAGGCCGTCTGTAGAAAAGGCGCTCAAGATCCTGTAATTAGCGCCATCATAAGCGTGGTAGTACATTCGATAGGTCCCGTTTCCGAGATCGACGAAATTGGGACCGGTCACGCCGTCATCATCGGGCGAACCGGGCGGGCCCAGCGGAATGATCGGAGTGGAATTCAGCGTCCAATTAATCCCATCGGTCGAACTTGCTATATAGATCTGCCTGCTAACGGCATAATGTCCATATCCATAACAAAGATACATCCTGAACGTCCCGTCCGGGAGGATCATCGTCTCCGAGCTCTCCCACCAGGGGTACGGCAAAGAGCTGTTGATGGAGATCGGCCTCTTATACTCCCAAATCAGGCCGTCCGGAGATTCCGCGTATTGGATGAGCGTCGGATAAAGGGGAGAAATATTGCTTCCCGTATAGTACATCCGATATACGCCGCTCGGAAGCTTGATGATATCGATACAGCTGACCCAATCTTTCACGAATCTCAATCCTTCGATCGTCCATGTCGAAATCGGACCAAAGCCGGCCCGGCCTGCGGCTATGGGCAGGATAGAAGCAAGAACCATAAAAGCGATAGCCATGCCCATCCCCCTCATCTTGTTCATATCGTCCTCCTTACCAAACCTTGCCGCCGTTTCCCCTTTCGGAAAAACGGGACTGCGTCTAAAACCAGGGTAATCATTGGCGGCTTACGGATGACTTACAGAAGGAACGGAGAGAGGACGGGGAATCCCTTTAGTTTGCCGCCCGAAGCTTGCCGACGGCGCTGAAAATGACGTAACGGTTATCGGAGAAATAGCCTGGAGCGAACGTGCCGCGGTCGCCCGTGATGTACATCCGGAAGCGGTCCCGGGAAAGATGGAGGATCCCCCCCGTGGATATCCCGTACGGAAAAGCATTCGGTCCGCCGGGGACGTCTTCGGACGAAAGACGGGCGCCGGCCTCCTTCTCCCACGCCAGGCCGTCCTTGGACACGGCGCTGAGGATTCGATTCGTCCTCGGCGTCCCTCCCCATCCCGAATAAAAAAGATAGAAAATCCCGCTTTCCAGGCGGACGACAATGGGTGAATTGCACCCGGCATCGTCGAGGGCTCCAGACTCGCCTTTATCGATCCTGACCCCGGAGTCGAGCGCCCAGGTGACGCCTTCGTCCCCTGAAAAGGCGCTGAGGATTTTATAATGCGAACCGTCGTATCCCGAATAATACATCCGATACGTATCGTCCGAGACGGCGATCACCGAGCCGGTAAAGACTCTCACGGAATTCGAGTCATCCGGCCTGATTTTGACGCCCTCCGGCGTCCACGAGAGGCCGTCCACCGAGACGGCGCTCATGATGGACCTGTTGTCCTCCGAGGAATAAAACATCCGGTACATCGCCTTGTCGGGAACGATGATGATCGTTGGACCCGAACACCAGTTTTCGAAACCAGGGACGTCTTTGCCCAAACGCACGCCCGGCTCGATCGACCACATCAAGCCGTCTTCGGATGTGGCGCTTTTGATGATGATCGGATAATAATGGGCCCAATCGGAACCATAGCTATCGTTGTAGTACATCCGGAGCTTATCCTTCCCGGCGTAAATGACGCAGGGACTGCTCGGCCACCGGCCTTCGAGTCTGGCGCCCGGCTCGAGCTCCCAGGACGAAAGCGAGGACTCGGCCGGCTGAAAGAGCAAAAACAGGCCGGCGCAGACGACGGCCAGGGCTCCGGCCGCGTAGGCGAAAATCGGCCGGCGGAAGGCCAACCTCAGCCGCGAGCGCGGAGAAATCGGCCGAACGCGGGGAACATCGAGGGACCGGATAAAATCCTCGCCGCTCCGGAAAGCCCGCTTTTCTTCGGTCTCGGTATTTTCGATCGTCCCGAGGAATTCTTCGCACCTTTTCCGTCCCCGACGATAAATCCGAACGATATAATTTTCCATGTTCGCGCTCCTAGATTATCCGACCTAGGCTTGCAGATAACTTACGCGTCACGGCCGTCTCGCTTTCAGGCTGCGATAAAGCCCTTCCGTCTTTTCCGAAGGTTCGATTCCCCAAGCCGCGTCAAGGACCTTCCGGCAGCGGCTATAAATCTCCAAAGCCCGACTCCGGTTCCCGAGCTGAAGGTGGCACGTCATGAGTCCCTGATAGAAGTCCTCGACGAGGTCGTCCGTATCCAGGCCTTGGCCGTAAAGCTCGGCCGCGCGTTCCCATTCGCCGCGCCCCTCCCATGCTCTTCCCAGCTTAACGACGAGGCCAAGCCACTTGCCGCGCATTTTTTCGCGGTAGGAAACCGTCCACGCCTGCCGTTTATCGGCCGGCAGGAATTCGCCCCGGTAGTACGTCCTGGCTTTCGCCGTGTACTCGAGAAGGCTCTCGGGGCTCCCGTCCGACGATCCGGCCTCGAAATCGCTGCAGAGCCGCTCGAATTCCCGGGCGTCCACCCAGACGCACTGGACGTCCAAACCGAGGGTCCTTTCCCGAAGGACGAGGGCGTTTTCGCAATCGAGGAGCTTCCGGAGCCGGTGGAGGGTCGTATCGAAAGCCCCGGCGGCCTTATCCCCCTCGGCGTCCGGCCAGAGCGCGTCTTCGAGAATCTCGACCGGCGCCGACGGCCGGCCCAAAGCCACGACGGCCTTCAGGAGGTCGAGCGGCTTCTCCGGCGCCCGGGCGGAGAAAAAAAGAGGTTTCCCCCCGAGTTGAATCTCGAATCCTCCCAGCGTGAAAATCTTGAGAGGATAGTCCATACCCTTCCCCGGGGATGGAAAAATCTTAGACCAGACCTCGAGGGCCTGTCAAGAAAAAGCCGGAGAGAGTCCGAGAAGGGCCTATTTCTTGAAAAAATGGAAATAGGGATTGGTCGGCTTGGGGTCGCCGCCCGTCCCCGGAACGCGGGCGGCCCAGAGGAGGCCGCGCTTGACGATTTCCCGGGCCTGGGGGACGTCGAAGTCGGCGGCGACGTGGCCGAGCGACGTGTAGAAGATCCGGCCCTTCCCGTACATCTTCTTCCAGACGACGGGCATGACCGCTCCGTCGATCCAAGAAGCGTATTTCCCGCTGAAGGTCGTCGTCGCCAGGACCTCGACGAACGGGTCGACGAGCATGTAGTACTGCTCGGAGCGCATCTTGAAATCGCTCATCCCCTTGGTGATCGGGTCGTCATGGTTCCGGATGTTGACCTCGTAGTCGATCACGCCGCCGGGGTGGGCCGCCCACGACCCGCCGACCATGAATTCGTACTCCGTGTTGCTCCGGAAGGCATCGGCCATCCCGCCGTGCCAGCCGGCCATTCCCACCCCGCTTTTCACGGCCTCCTCGAGGTTCCTCTCCTGCGGGCCGGTGATCTGGGACATCGTGAACACCTGGACGATGAGGTCGAGCTTTTTCAGCTTTTCGAGGTCGAGGTAAGCGTCGAGGGTGTTCGAGATTTCGACCTCGAATCCCTGCTCGGCGAGCCACGGAGCGAAGATGTCGACGCACTGCTTGGGCTCGTGGCCTTCCCATCCGCCCCAGACGAAGAGGGCTTTCTTCTGGGAGGCTGCGGTCTGGCTTAGGGCCATCGCCGTGCCGGCAATCGCCGCGCCGATGCATCCGACGAAGAAAACGACCCGGAAGATTTGGCGATAATTTGAAAGTTGCGCGTTTTTCATGATTGGCTCCTCATCAATAAATACGGGGACACATACCTTAATTGTCCACTTTTGAGGACAATTAAGGTATGTGTCCCCGTATTCTTTGTGTGTCCCCGTATTCTTTCAAAGCTCGCGGATCCAGATGTTCCGGAAACGGACGGGATTGCCGTGGTCCTGGAGGGTGATGGGCAGCTTGTCGGCATGGGGGATGTAGGGCGGCCGGAGCTTATGGGC
>VGJF01000242.1 GCA_016867585.1 Candidatus Aminicenantota bacterium
CGGGCCGCCGATAAATAATGCTCCCGATCCATTCGACGATGTCGCCCTCGGCGATCCGTCTCCCCTTCCACTCACCTCTAAGGATCGAATAGCGGCTGAGTTATGAAACTCATATTAATAACATCGTCATCTTCTCCGATGTAAATATAAATATCAATATTATGAGATGAATACGACTAATAAAATCAAGCTGGATTAAGACGAAAAAAGATTGATTGAGGGCATGCGTTATGGTACTTTGGAAACCAATGAAATTATCGCTTGGGGAGGACAAATGCGCCGATTCCTTTTTGCTTCATTAACACTTCTGCTCATCGCCCCCGCGCTTGCAGCCGAGAAACTTCCTCTGGCTTCCTGGTCTTTCGACCAAGGCCAGGGCCCCGACGAAGTCCGCGGGTTTCATAAATTCGTCCCCGGCGTCGCCGGAAACGCTCTGCGCTTCGACGGACAGACGACCTCCGTCTTCCGAAGCGCCTCCGCTTCACCCCGTCTCGGGCGCTCGTTTTCGGTTGAAGCCTGGGTCGCCGTTCAAACATATCCCTGGACGTGGTGCGCGGTCGTCAATCAAGAAAAGGACCGTCGAGCCGGATATTTCTTCGGCATTGATCCCGAAGGCCGGTTCGGATTGCATGTCGCCCTCGACGGCCGATGGGAGGAGAGCCGGTCGAAGGTTGCGCTTCCGCTCTACTCCTGGAACCATATCCTGGCCGTCTTCGACGCGTCCTCCGGATTCAAGCTCTATCTGAACGGGAAGCTCGCGGGGGAGAAAACGGTTTCCGGAACGCCGCGATTCGCCCCCGGAGCCGACGTCTGGATCGGCCGGAATCAAACCCCCCTCGGCCTGAGCGAGGAAATCCGGGTCGTAGCGCCGGTGGCCTTCTCGTTCGACGGGCTCATCGACGAGGTCCGGATCTTCGACGGCGCCCTGAACGCGGACGAAATTCGAGCCGCATTTTCTACCCCGGCGCCATCAGGTCCTCCCCCTCTGCGGCCGCCCGTCCTGCCGTCCGGCCCGAAGGGGCCGGGCCGCTTCGGCGCCTATTACACCCGTCTCAAATACGCGGAGGAATGGGAGAATCCGTGGCGCGTCGGCGAAGCGTCGGACGTCGTCGTCCGATTCGACGAAACTCCCAACCGGCTCGTCTTCTGGCGCGGGACGAGCTATATCCCGGCCTGGGTCTCCGAAAACGGCATCTGGTACACGAACGAATTCTACGAAACCCAGAATCAGGCGATGGCCACGAGCGCCGAGCCCATGGCCGACAAGCAAGCCAGGTTTTCGCATCCCCGGATCCTCGAAAGCCACGACGCCCGGGCGGTCGTGCTCTGGCGGTACGCGCCGGTCAGCGTGAATTACGACCTCGTCCACGTCGATCCTCTGACCGGGTGGGGCGACTGGGTCGAAGAGACGTACACGGTCTATCCGGACGGATCGTGCGTCCGGAAAATCAAGGTCTGGTCGTCCAATCCCCGGGTCGATCCCGCCGAGGGAAAAGGGCTGGAGAATTTCCGCCAGTATCACGAGGCCATTATCATCAACCCGCCCGGCACGCGCCCCGAGGACAATATCCAAACCGAGGCGCTGACCCTGGCGAACATGAGGGGAGAAACGCACACCTACTCCTGGGCGGGGGAGCCGCCCGGCGAGGCCGCGAACTTCGACGCCGAAACGCTGGCCGTTCTTCACCGGATCAGCGACCAGGACACGGCCGCTCACAAGTGGCTGACCCGCCCCGCGAACGGCAACATCCTCCGGGTCAACCTCAAGGCCCGGTTCAGCCCTTACGCGATCGTCGACCCCCGGAATGTGGCCATCGACTGCTACGCCGGAGAAATCATCCGGGAGCGGTCGATCTTCCCTTGGTGGAACCACTGGCCCGTCTCACAGCAGATCCGCTCCAGCGGCCGATGGGCTCTCGCCCCGGACAGGGTTTCGCACAGTTCGCTGGCTCACATCCAATCCTGGCGGCCTTACGAGGAAACACCCGATGGAGTGACAATGCTCATGCTGAACGGCCTGACCGAACAGCCGGCCGAGGAGCTCGTACCGCTGGCGAAATCGTGGCTCTCGCCTCCCCGGATGGAAGTCGCCGGCGGCGCGTTCGCCGCCGAAGGCTTCGACCCCGCCGACCGGGCGTTCGTCCTCTCCCGGCCCGGCCCGGGCGGGCCTTCCCGCGTCACGGTCACCCTCCATGCCTCAAAGGAATCGCCGGTCCTCAATCCGGTCCTGAGGGTCCAGGGCTGGGGCTGCTCGAGCCCGGCCGTTGAGATCGACGGCAAACCGGCCCCGCTCGGCCGGGACGTCAGGGCGGGATTTGTTCCCGGGCTCGACCGGGACGATCTCGTCCTTTGGATCCGGCTGGAATCGAACTCCCCGATCCGGATCTCCCTCTCCCCCGACGAAGGCCGATGAACGCCGCTTGGAGGGTTTTCATGAGACGATTGTTCCGAACATCAGTTTGGCTGATCGCCCTTCTTCTCGCCGCCGGACAAGCCTCCGCCGGAAGCGTGTTCGATAAGGCGGAATACGCCGCCCGCCGCGCCCGCCTTATGGAAAAAATCCCCGACGGCGCGGCCGTTTTCCTCGGCGCCGTCCCGCCCGCCTCCGATGTCCCCTTCCGGCAGGGCCATGACTTCGCCTATCTCACCGGCGTCGCGATCCCGAACGCCTATTTGATCATCGACGGCGTCCGGAAAGAAAGCACGCTCTTCTTCACCATGACCGAGAAAGAAGCCGACGGCTCGGGAGTCGCCGCGGATCTCATCCGGAACCCGCGGGATTACACCGGAATTGAAAGGGTCCAGCCCTCGGTGCAATTCGGATCCGCCCTGGCCGGCTTGAGCCAGCGGACGCGCGTCCTCTACACGATGTTCAAACCCGAGGAGCTCGGGCCCGAGAACACCAATGAGAAGTTCAACGCCCTCCAGAGGACGATGACCATGAACATCTGGGACGGACGCCTCACCCGCGAGTTGCAGTTCGTCAAGCAGCTCCGCGAGAGGTTCCCACAGGTTGACGTCCGGGACTGCTCGGCGCTGGTCTGGGAGCTTCGCAAAATCAAGTCGGCCGCCGAGATCGAGGTCATGCGCCGCGCGTCCAAGATCGGAGTCAAAGCCCATAACGCCTTGATCCAGTCCACCCGGCCGGGTGTTCCGGAAAAATCCCTCGCCGCCGTGTTCGAATTCGTCTGCCTGCTCGAAGGAGCGGTCGGCCAGGCCTACAGCCCGATTCTCATGTCGGGCAAAAACCACGCCTACGGACACTATCATATCTACGACCGGATTTTAAAAGCGGGCGATTTCGTCATCCTGGACGCCGGGCCCGATTACGCCGATTATCACGCCGACATCTCCACGTCGTTCCCCGCCTCCGGGACGTTCTCTCCCCGCCAAAAAGAACTTTACGAAGCCGCCCTAGCCGTCCGCGACACCTGCCAGGCGAACTATCGGCCCGGGGTGACGTTCAAGCAGGTCGGGGAAAAAGTCGCGGCCATGCTCAAGGAAAAAGGCTTGGACCGGTTCGCCGCTGATTTCCGCGGGATCGTCCGCTACGGCGGCTACAACCACATGATCGGCCTGGCCACCCACGATGTCACCGGGAAATTCGCCGGGCCTGACGAGGTCCTCGCCCCCGGGCTCGTTTTCGCCTGCGATATCCAGCTCTTCCGCCTCGAGGAGGAGATCGGCATCCGGATCGAAGATACGATCGCGATCACCGCGACGGGATGCGAAAACCTCTCCCTAGGCGTCCCCCGCACCGTCGCGGAGATCGAAGCTCTGATGAAGACCGACGGGATCCTCCAGATCCTCTCCAAGGCGGGATTCGGAAGATGACCGCATTTCGCCCGGGCCAACCGGGGGGCGGATTCCATGGCGGTTTGGATTTCGGAAATTCCCCATCAAAGGCGGCAACCATGAGCCGGAGACTTTTTGTTTTCATCCCCGCGGTCGGATTTGCCGCGGCTCTGACGGCCGGATCGTACGCGACCATGTCGCCCGCGTCCAAGCCGAACGTCCCGGCCGATAGCCCCGCCGTTCTGGAAAACCAAAGCCTGGCCCTCTCCTTCCCCGGGCCAAACGCCCTCCGTCTCACGAACAGACTCAGCGGGAAATCCTACGAGATTTCCGCCGCCCCGTTCGGCCTTCTCCTCGAAAAGGGCGGCCGGAAGGCCGCCGTCACCGCGGCGGATTTCGGACCGCCGGCGGCGGCCCGTCCGTCCGCCGGGATTCTGCGGCTCCGCTACGACGGGCTCGGACCATGGACGGGGGTCGGCGTCGAGGTCGAGTATCGCCTCGGCACGCCGGCCTGGGTCGTCCGGAAGCGTCTGACCGTCGTCAACGGGACGAGCGAATCCCTCAGTGTTCATGATGCCGCCGTCGACGCTTTCGAAATCAAAGGGGTCGCTCTTCCTGACAAGGTCGAAAATCCCGTCTTCCTCGACGGCCAGCTGTTTTGGGGAATGGAATGGCCCATCGCGGAGGCCGCTTTGCGCGACGGCCGGATCGCCTTGACCCATTTTCCCGGAGCGGAGATTCCGCCGGACGGGTCCTGGAAGAGCAAGACCTGCGGCCTCGGCGTTTCAGCGGCCGGGGGGATCGAAGAGGCCTTCGGCCGATATATTCTCGACATCCGGGCCAACCGGGTCGATTTCGCGACGTTCTACTATGACTGGCTCTGCCACGACAATTCGGGGCCCCTGGAATCCGAGGTCCTGGCGAACTTCGCCGCCCTGCGCCGGCTCAAATCCCTCTACGGCCTCCGATTCGACATTTACAATTCCGACGCCGGCCTCGTGGAGTCGCAGGGAACCTATTATCCTCAGTTCAAGTCGAATTTTCTCGGGCGATTCCCCGCCGGACTGCGGCCCATCGCCGACGCCGCCGCGGCGCTCGGGATG
>VGJF01000243.1 GCA_016867585.1 Candidatus Aminicenantota bacterium
CGGGGACATATTCCATCGTGAGGTAGTGCGTCTCCCCGGCCTCGCCCAGGTCGAACATCTGGCAAACCTTTTTGTGCCTGATTTTTCGGGCGAGCTTGAGTTCGTTCCGGAAACGCTCGATCGTCTCTCTGTCCGCGGTGATCTCGGGCTTGATCAGCTTGAGGGCGATCTTCTCTTTGATTTTGGTATCGAAGACCTTATAAACCCTCCCCATCCCGCCGCGGCCCAATTCTTCGATGATCTGGTAGCGTCCGGCGAAGGTCGAGCCCGTGGTCAGCTCATGGACGGGCGTTTGGAGCGTCTCTGTCTGGGAAAAGACGATGTCCTTGGAGGAGGGGATTGGAGTCGCGCAGTTGCTGCAATAGCGGGCCGTGTCGGTATTATCAGCCTTGCACTTGGGGCATTTCATGGCCCGTGGTCCCTTTTCGATCGTGTGGCCCAAGAATAACACCGGCCGGGAGAAAATTCAAACCTGGTTGCTTGAAACGTTCCCGGCGGTCGAGTATAATTCCGGCGCCGAAATGGCTGGCTAGGTAGCTCAGTCGGTAGAGCGAAGGACTGAAAATCCTTGCGTCGGCGGTTCGATTCCGTCCCTAGCCATTCCCCTTCCCTCGCCTTCCACCCGTCGGGAATAGAAGGGAGTTAAAATAAGGATGAGAGGTCGGGGCGCTTGCGGGCGAAGTGGATCGTCGCTTCGAGAAATCCCCGATTCCCGCCTGCGTCGAAGTGGCGCCCTTCGAACAAAACGCCGTAAACGCTTTCCGTCTTCAGCAGGAGCCCGATCGCATCGGTGATCTGGATCTCTCCGCCATATCCCGGCCCCGTATTCCGCAAAGCATCGAAAATCCCGGTCGTGAAGACATATCTCCCAAGAACGGCCATATCTGAAGGGGCCTTCTCGGGCCCCGGCTTCTCGATGAGGTCCAAAATCCGATAAACACGCTCGGAGACTTTCTCCGCCCTGACCACACCGTATTTCTTCGTCCCCTCCCGGTCGATCTTCCCTAAAACGACCGTCGTCGCCCGTTTTTCTTCGAAGACGTCGATGAGCTGCCTCAGGCACGGAACCCGGCCGTCATAAATCGTATCGGGATTCAGGACGGCCAGCGGCTTTCCTCCCGCGAACTCCTCCCCCATCGAAATCGCGTGGCCAAGCCCGCGCTGTTCGGGCTGAAGGATGAAGGCAAACTCGGCCAGGCGCTCGACCTTCTTGACGGACTCCAAGAGCTCGCCCTTCCCCTTCTTTTCGAGAAACGCCTCGAGCTCCGGGTTCGGGCCGAAATGCCGTCCGATGGCCGTCTTCCAGGCCGCGGTGACGATGCCGACTTCCTTGATTCCCGAGGCGACGGCCTCCTCGACGGCGTACTGGATCATCGGCTTGTCGACGAGCGGCAGCATTTCCTTCGGAACGGCCTTCGTCGCCGGAAGCGAGCGGGTCGCGTATCCCGCCGCCGGAATCAGCGCTTTCTGAACCATCTTTCGTTTTTTCAACTCTTCCGTTTCCCCGTTTATGTCTCTCCGGGAAGAGAAAACGGGAGGACGGCCGGAGCGGACATGTCCGGTTTAGCCTTCCCGATCCGGACGGCGAGGGGAGCCGGATCGAAAGCTTCCGGCCGGCGAAGCTGTTTGAGCCTCCCGGCCGGCATCCGTACAATCAATGCCGGGAGGCGAGTTCTTCGCCGCCGAGCCGGATGGCCTCGGGAAGGCGTGAAGAACCGGACCTGGGAGCGAGGCCGTTCTCCTGTTTTCTCCCTTCCGGATTATTTCCCAAATTCATCAGGAAAGAACGTTCAGAACCGATACGTCACCATGATCGTCGGGGCGAGGATCTTCATCCCGTACAGGCCGGGCTGGGCATCGGCGTAAGCCGGGTCGTAGAGGGGATTGGACGCTCCCGGGGCGGTGAATGTCTTGAGAAAGTTGATGTCCCGCTCCTTCCCGATGAGGTATTCGACTCCGAAGTCGAGCTGAAGGGCGCCCAGGGCATAGCCCAATCCGAAGGTGAAGGCGTTGAAGTCGTAGTTGGGGAGGAGGATGTTCATCGTCCGGTCGGGAGCGGGGGCCGGGTCGTTGTAGTAGCCGGCCCGGACGGCGACACCCCCCTTGAACAGGTATTCGGCCCCGACGCGGATCTGCATCCGGGCATCCCAATGCATCGGCATCTCGGTTTTGCCGCTGAGCGTCATGAGCTGGGACCATATCGGGTCGGTATAGGCCGTCTCGATGACATCGATGACCTTCCAATCCGTGTATTGGATGTCGGCCGTCACGGTCAAATTCTCGAGGGGCTTGAAAGCCAGGCCCCCGCCGACCCAGAGCGGCCATTTGACCTCGCGTTCCATTCTGGATTCCCCCGAGAATCCGAGATAGCCGAGGTTCGAAATCAAGGCCGTCCCCGAGAACTTCACGGTGACCGGCGTCCGGACGGTCAATCCCAGGCTGAACATCTCGCTCGGCTTGACGAGAACGCTGAACGCCGCCCCGACGCCCCACCCCGTCTCGCTCTCCTCGTACTGCCCGAGGTCGAGCGTCGTTGGAACAAGGGGCGGCTCGAGCTTGCCGGCATATGTTCCGAGGTTGAAGACGCCGTAATTGACGTCGAGCCGGGCGCCGAAGGACAGCTTCTCGCTGACCTTGTAGGCCAGGGTTGGGGCGAAGGTGATCAGCCCGACCTGGCTCGACCAGTCGATATCCCTGCGGCCGCCCGAGATGAAGGCCAGGTCCGCGCTTTTCCAAGCCGCTCCAAGCCCGGACGGCTGGAAGATGCCGAAGCCGGCGACAAGCCGGTCCGAGATGGGATGGACGTAGCCGATCATCCCCCCGAGGTAGTGCTTCATCTGCGTCCTGGCCTCGACGGCGGCCGGGCTGACTCCGAGAGCGAGGGCGACCGGGTCGGGCAGCACGAGACTGTATTTTCCCATGGGGATGATATCGGAGCCGTAGAAGCCGAACGTCCTGGCCTTGAAGAAGGCCAGACCGGCGGGGTTCCAGAAGACCGCGCTGAAATCGTCGGCCAGGCCGACGAAAGCCCCGCCCATGGCCAAGGCCCGGGCTCCGATGCTGTTCAGGTTCAGGCCGTTGGCGAACGTCAAGGACGCCGCCGCCAGGAGGACGATCGCGACCGTCGGGATTTTCTTTTTCATGGCGTTCAGTCCCTCCACCGGGAACTGGAGATTTTGTACAGGAAATCGCGGACGGAGTCAAACGGCGGAAAATGAAAACCCGCCCTGGCCGTCGACGTCGACCTTGACCGCCCCCCCGTCCTTGAACTCGCCGCTCAAGATCTTCATCGCCAACGGATTCTGGATCTCCTGCTGGATCGTCCGCTTGAGGGGCCGGGCTCCGTAGACCGGGTCGAATCCCTTCTCGGCGATGAGGGCCCGCGCCGGGGCCGAGGCCTCGACGCCGATCTTGCGGTCGGCGAGCCGCTTCCGGAGGAGGTCGAGCTGGAGGTCGACGATCCGGAGGATGACCTCCTTGGACAGCGACCGGAAGATGATGACCTCGTCGATCCGGTTCAGGAACTCGGGCCGGAAGTGGCCCTCCAAGATCCTCTTGACCTCCCGCTCCATGACGGCGTGATCGCGGCCGAGGTCCTTGATGACCTGGCTGCCGAGGTTCGAGGTCATGATGATGAGGGTGTTCCGGAAGTCGATCGTCCGCCCCTTGCCGTCCGTCAATCGCCCGTCGTCGAGGATCTGGAGGAGGACGTTGAAGACGTCGGGATGGGCCTTCTCGATCTCGTCGAGGAGGACCAGGGCGTAAGGGCGCCGCTTGACCGCCTCGGTCAGCTGCCCGCCCTCCTCGTAGCCGACGTAGCCCGGCGGCGCGCCGACGAGGCGCGAGACCGTGTGCTTTTCCATGTATTCCGACATGTCGAGCCGGACCATGGACTTCTCGGTGTCGAAGAGGAACTCGGCCAGGGCCCGGGCCAGTTCGGTCTTGCCGACCCCCGTCGGACCGAGGAAGATGAACGACCCCAGCGGCCGGGCCGCGTCCTGGATCCCCGCCCGGGCTCTCCGGATCGTGTCCGAAACGGCCCGGAGGGCTTCCTCCTGGCCGACGACGCGTTTGGCCAGGACCGATTCCATCTTGAGGAGCCGTTCGAGGTCGCCCTCGAGCATCTTGGCGACGGGGATCCCCGTCCATTTCGAGACGACTTCGGCCACATCCTCCTCGTCGACCTCCTCCTTGAGCATCTTCCGCGTCTTCTGGAGCTCGGCCAGCTCGCGGCCGAGCCGGTCGAGCTCCTTGCCCGCCTCGACGAGCTTGCCGTAGCGGATCTCGGCCACGCGCTCGAGGTCCCCCCGCCGCTCCGCCCCCTGCTCCTCGACCTTGAGGGCGTCCTGGGTTTCCTTGAAGGTCTTCATCCGGTCGATGAGCGCCTTCTCCTGCTCCCACTGGGACTTCAAGCCGGCGTTCTTCTCCTTGAGGTCGGCCAGCTCCCGGCCGAGGGCCTCGAGCCTCTCCCGGGAGGCGTCGTCCTTCTCCTTCTTCAGGGCCTGGCGCTCGACTTCGATCTGGCGGATGCGGCGCTCGAGCTCGTCGACCTCCTCGGGCATCGAATCGATCTCGATCCGGATCCGGGAGGCGGCCTCGTCGACGAGGTCGATGGCCTTGTCGGGCAGGAAGCGGCCGCTGATGTAGCGGTTCGAGAGCGTCGCCGCGGCGACGAGGGCCGAGTCGCGGATTTTCACCCCGTGGTGGACCTCGTACTTCTCCTTGAGCCCGCGGAGGATCGAGACCGTGTCCTCGACCGACGGCTCGCCGACGAAGACGGGCTGGAAGCGCCGCTCCAGGGCGGCGTCCTTCTCGATGTGCTTCTGGTACTCGTTGAGGGTCGTCGCCCCGACGCAGCGGAGCTCGCCCCGGGCCAGGGCGGGCTTG
>VGJF01000244.1 GCA_016867585.1 Candidatus Aminicenantota bacterium
TTTTTCCTCTACTTCGGGGCCATCGGCCTGGGATTCATGCTCGTTGAAATCGCCCAGATCCAGCGTCTGACGATCTTTCTCGGACATCCCTCCTACAGTCTGGCCGTCGTCCTCTTCGCCATGCTGCTCAGCGGCGGGATCGGAAGCTGGCTGACCAGGAAAATCTCCGTTCCTCCGGCTCGGCCGGCGGCGGCGGCACGAATGGGGCTTCTCCTCTTTGCCGTCGCCGCCTGCGGCCTGGCCACGCCGGCCGTCGGACGGGCTCTGGAGGCCGCCGTGACGCCGGTCCGCGTCGCCGCCGCGGCCGCCCTCGTCGCCCCGGCCGGCCTGTTCATGGGGATGGCCTTTCCTCTCGGGATGAAGGCGGCCTCGGTCCGCCACTCCGCCTTGACCTCCTGGATGTGGGGCCTGAACGGCGCCGCCTCGGTCCTGGCCTCGGTCGGGGCCGTGATCATCGCCCTGGGGGCGGGGCTCGCCGCCGCGTACTGGGCGGGCACGGCCTGCTATGTCCTCGCCGGCGCGGCGCTGTTGAGCGTTCGCCCGGCTCGCCCGGCCTAATCGGGAAAGAGCTTCCGGAGGATCGTCAAGGCGCCGGGAGAGAGCTCTTCGGAGCTGAGGGACCGCCATCCGGCAAAAACGACCTTCCAGTCGTCGCCGGCCCTCTTCATGGTCAGGTCAAACCGGTAGAGCTCGCCGAAGGACCGGAAGAGCTTCCGGAAGACCTCGGCCGCTCCGGAGCTCAAGGCGGCCTCGGCCCGGACGGTTCTATTTTTCGCCATTTTCACTTTTTCCCGCCCCTTTTTTCCCGAAATCCCGGAGGATTTTCTCGATGAGGTTCGTGCTCGAACGGCCCTTCAGGTAGGGCGCGCGGACGACCCGGCCGCCGGCGGCCTCGACCTCCTCGGCCCCGACGATCTCCCCCGGCCCCCAGTCGCCGCCTTTGACCAGGACGTCGGGCCGAAGAGCGACGATCGTCTTTCGCGGCGTGTCCTCCCCGAACGACGTCAGATAGTCGATGTCCGCGACGGCCGCCAAGACCTCGAACCGCTCGGCCAGGGGGAAGATCGGCCGCGACGGCCCTTTCAGCCGCCGGACCGAGGCGTCGGTGTTGAGGGCGACGATGAGGACGTCGCCCTGCCGTTTCGCCCAGCGGAAGAGATGGATGTGCCCGCCGTGGAGGAGGTCGAAGCAGCCGTTGGTGAAGACGACCCGCCGGCCCTCGCGCCGCAGCCCGGCCCGAATTCTCTTCAGGCTGTCGATCTTTCGGATTTTTGAAAAGGGGACGGTTCTCTTTTTTCCCATGGCCTTGTCTCAACCTTCAGGTCATCGGCTCCAAGAAAGAGAACCGTCCCCTTTTCACTTTTCATTTCTCCTGGGATTTCAGCCGGATGCCCGGCGAGAACTCCCAGCCGTGCGGCAGGCGGGCGATCCCCTCGTCGCGACGGGTCGAGGAGACGAAAAATGAGTATAAATTGTGGTGGTAGTCGTAGGGATACCCGTCGCGCCGATGGACGGCCACGTCCAGGTAATAGGTCCCGTTGATGAGATTCAGCCGGTCGATCCGGCAGACGACCTTGCCTTCGCCGGACAGGGAGACCGGCTCCCAATCCTCGAGATGGGTGTTCGTCCCGTAACAGAGCGTTCCCAGCGAGTTGAAGATCCCGATCCCGAAGACGAAGTCCGTGAGGGGCTCCCGGGCGGCGACGTCGAGCTCGACGGCCATCCCGTCCTCGGGATGAAAGACGTGCTTCTCCTCGCCGCGGGCGTCCCGGAGGACGACCTTCCGGATTTCGGCCTCCCGCTTTCCCCACCGCTTTTCGCGTCCGCCGGCCTCGGTCTCGGCCGTCCCGGCTTCCCCGGACGTCTCTTCCGCCCCGGCCGCCTTCTCCGCCTCCGAACGCGCGGCCCGCTTCCGGGCCTTGAAGTCCTCCTCCTGGGCGGCGGCGACGTCCTGGAGATAGGCGTCGACGACCCGCTTGGGCTCGCCGATCATTTGGATCCGGCCGCCCTTCATCCAGGCGACTCGGTCGCAGATTTTGGCCACCGTGGCCAGGTCATGGCTGACGAAAAGGATCGTCTTTTTCCGGCGGCGGAAGTCGTCGATCCGGTCGAGGCATTTCGGGACGAAGGCCGCGTCGCCGACGGCCAGGACTTCGTCGACGAGGAGGATGTCGGGATTGACGTTGATGGCGATCGAAAAGCCGAGGCGCATGTACATCCCCGAGGAGTACGTCTTGACGGGGGCGTCGATGAACTCCTCGAGCTCGGCGAACCGGACGATCTCGTCGAACTTCCGCTGGACCTCCCTCTTGGTGAGGCCGAGCATGATCCCGTTGATGGCCACGTTCTCCCGGCCCGAGATTTCGGGATGGAAGCCCGCCCCGAGCTCGATGAGGGCCGAGATCTTCCCCTCGACCCCGACCGTCCCGGCCGTCGGCTTGGCGATCCCGGCGATGAGCTTGAGGAGGGTGCTTTTCCCCGAGCCGTTCGAACCGATGACCCCGAAGGTCGTGCCTTTCTCGACCCGGAGGGAGAGGCCGTCGACGGCGGTGACGAGCTCGTCGGCCTTGAGGGAGCGGAAGAAGTCTCCCCGGACGATGGCGCTTTTGAAGGTCTGGAAGCGGTGGCGGGCGCTGTATTTCTGGTAGACGCGCGAAACCCCCTCGAGCTCGATGGCGTACATCTAGACTTCCTCGGGGAAGGAATCGCGCAGCCGGTCGAAAACGGCGTAGCCGGCCCAGAAAAGAATCAGGGACACGAGGAAGGTCACCCCCAGCCTCTTCCAGTGGATGAGCTCGCCGTAGAACAGGCAGGAATGGTATCCCTCGACGATGTGGGTCATGGGGTTGAGCGTCAGGAGGGTCTTGACCCACGGGACCCGCTGCAAGGCCTCCATTTTGAGGGAGTAAATGATCGGCGTGGAGAAGAACCAGAAGGTCATGAGGTTGGAGAGGACGTCCTTGATGTCCCGGAAATGGACGGTCAGGGCGGAGATGAGAAGGCCGAGCCCCAGGGTGAAAACGTACTGGACGAGGATGACGACGGGGAGGAAAAGGGCGTAGACGGTGAAGCTTTTCCCCATGATCGGGACAAAGAAAAGGAGGATGGGGAGGCCGAAGAGGAAATTCAGGAGGTTGCTCGAGACGGTGACGACCGGGAGGACCTCGGCCGGGAAGAGGATCTTCTTGATGAGGTTCCCGTTGATCATCAGGACGTTGGCCGACTCGAGGGACGACGACGAAAACCACGTCCAGGGCAGGACGCCGCAGAACATGTACAAGGCATAAAGCCAGGCCGTGTCCCCGATCGCCAAATCCCGGGGGTTGAGGATCAACCCGAAAACGACGGTGTAGACGATCATCAGGAGGAGGGGGTTGAGGAAGGACCAGAAGAATCCGAGGATCGTCCCCCGGTATCGGGCCTTGAGCTCCCGGCCGACCAGCGTCCGGATGAGGAGGCGGTGCTTGTGGAGCTCCCGGAGGTTCGCGGCCAGGCGTTTCATCGGCCCCTTAGTATATCCCAGCCGGGAGGCAAAATCGAACGGTCCGGCGAGGCCCGGGCGGCGGCGGCCGGAACTTTCCGCCCCCGTTTTCGTATAAAATGGGAGAGGCGATGTTTGTCCCCCAAGGAGGCTGCATGAGAAGACAACGACGGAAAAACGCCCTCGCTTCCGGCTGGGCCCTGCTTTCGATCCTGGCCCTCGGCTTCCCGGCGGCCGTCCAAGCCCAGGCCCAATCCGCCCAAACCCCGGTCGACGCAAAGAAGCTGTACGCCGAGATCGCCGGAGACTATGAATTCGCCATGGACGCCCAGAGTCTTTACGTCAATTTCTTCGAGCAGGACGGCAATCTCTACGGCGCGCCTCCGGGCGAAACGCCTGAGGAGATCCTTCCGGTCAAGGACAAACCGCTTCACTTCGAAGTCACCGTTTCCGGGAGCGGGCAGTACTTCGCCCTGGAGTTCCTGAGAAACGAAAAGGGCGAGATCGATAAGTGCCGCCTCCAATCCCAGGGCTTCGAGCTCATCGGGACGAAAATCAAATAGGCCCCTCGAAGATCGCCCGGGCTTCGGGGGTGAAGGCGCCGTCCGCGCCGTGAACGGCCAGCCGGGAAATTTCGGTCTCCGGCCCGGCGGCGAACTCCAGCCTGGACAGGAAAAGATGGGGGGACTCGCCCGGACGCGGCAGAACCCGCCGGATGAGCCGGATTCGAAGGCCGGCCTCGGCCGCCGCCCGCCGAAAATCCCCCTCCCGGCGGGACGGACAGATGAAATAAGCCCTTCCCTCGGGCTTGAGAAGGGCGGCCGCGGCCCGAAGGACATCGTCCAACACGCAGGCGATCTCGTGCTTGGCGATCGATTTTTCGGACGAGGCGCTCAGAAAACCCGTCCTCTCCCGGATATAGGGCGGATTGGACAAGACGGCGTCGAACACCCGTCCCGGACGCCAGTTCCGCAAGTCGGCTTCGACGATTTCAACGCGGCCGCCGAGGCCGTTGAGGTCGACGTTCCGCCGGGCCAGCCCGGCCAGCCCCGGCTGGATTTCGACGGCCGTCAGCCTCCGGAACGGCTTGACGCTCAAGAGGACCGCGACCGCGCCGTTGCCCGCCCCCAGCTCGCAGACGTCCTCCCCCTCCCGAGTCTCCGCGAAGTGGGCCAGAAGCGGCGCATCAACGGCGAACCGGTATCCCCGCCGGGACTGGATAATGCGAACCCGGCCGCGGTAGAACGCGTCGATGGTTTCGTCATCGGCGGGCTTGCCTGGGATCATCTCGTCCGCCCCTCAGATTATCTCCCCGATCTTCCTTTCTCAAGGGGAACCCGTTCCGGCCAAAGACGCCGAGACGGCGGAGCGGACGCTCCGCTAACCCGCTCTCTCGGTGAAGAC
>VGJF01000245.1 GCA_016867585.1 Candidatus Aminicenantota bacterium
AAAAGTTGGGAGCGTCTCCGCAAAAAATTTAAATCTTATTCGGAGACGCTAGAGTTTCAACGTCGAGGTGCCGGAACCCGCATCGCGAACGCGGCGGAGCACGCCGGGGAGCGGGGCGAGGACGACCTCGCAAGTCGCCAGGGTCTCGGCCTCCTTCAGGTGGCCAGCGAAGGCTCGGAATTCCCGGTCGCCCAGGGCGATGTGGGCATGGACGAAGGTCATCCCGCCGAGGACGCTGATATTGCCCACGAGGGCCGTGATCTCGAAATCGCCCTTGAATGTCTTGAACCGATATCTCTTTTTCTCCCAATCGAAAAAACCCAACTCGGCTCCCCGGCACGTTCCGACCCCGGTGAAAGAACCGGCCCGAATCTTCTCTCGTTCGCAAAAGGCCGTCAGCGTCTCGACGACCCTCTCCCCCGTTTCCAAGCGGACCACCCATTTTTCGCCAAAACGCTTACTCTTCATGGGCTCCGCCCCGATAGACGCGCTTTCGATGCCCCATTTTCTCGATGACGACCGCCTTTTCCTGACCGTCGACGGAATAGACGACTCGATCATCTCCCTGCCGGAAGCGATAGAACTCGCGGCCGGCCATTTTTTCAGTTCCGGACGGTCTCGGATTGGCGGCCAAATCCTCCAAATCTTCCCGGAGAGTTTGACGAACGGCGTCGTTAACTAAATCCGATAGGGAATACTCCGTCTCGGCGGGCTTGATTTTCAAGGCGCGATGGAGATCCTCCTCCGAATAAACAGTGTATTTTTTGACGACCTTCTCCACCGATGACTCCCGCGATATATTAACGTTAAAACGTAATAATGTCGAAGTGTTTTGCCGCTCTCCCTCTCTGGGCCCGACTTTGACCGTCAGGGAGAGGATTTTTGGGCCCGGCGTTTCCAGATGAAATAGAAGGGCAGGCCGAGGACGATGATCCCCAGCCCGGCCATGGCGTTCCAAAACTGATTGATGAGCGCGCTTACGGCGATGTAGAACGCCGCCAGGATGAAAATGACCGGGGTGACAGGATACCCCCACGTTTTGTACGGCCGGGGGAGGTCGGGCCGCTTTTTCCGGAGGATGATGACCGCGGCTACGGTCAGGCCGAAGAAGATCCATTGGCCGAAGACGACGTAGGTGAAGAGTTGCTCGAACGTCCCGGACAGGCTCAGGATGATGCTCCAAACGCCGATGGCGATGATCGAGACGTGGGGGGTGAGGAACTTGGGATGGACGGCCGCGATCTGGGGGAAGAAGAGCTTGTCCTTGGCCATGGCGAAATAGACCCGGGGCGAACAGATGAAATTTTGGTTCGTCGCCCCCATGATCGAGAAGAGGATGATGAAGGAGATGACCGAAGCCCCGGCCCCGCCGACGGCCAGGTTCATGGCCTCGGCCGCGATCCGGTCGGATTGGGCGATCCCGGAGGCGGGGATGACGTAGAGGTAGGCGAGCTGGGCGGCGACGTAGAGGACGATGCAGGCCAGACAGCCGAGCAGGATCCCCAGGGGCAGGTTTCGCTGGGGATTCTTCGTCTCGCCGGCGCTGTAAGTCGCCGACTCCCATCCCTTGTAGGCCCAGAGCGAGGCGACCAGGGCGATCCCGAACCGGCTCCAGAATCCTCCGCCCAGAGTCGCCGCCCCCCCTTTCACGAAATGAGCCGTCGTTCCCCTGGCGAAGAGGAAGATGACGACGCAGATGCCGACCAGGCCGCCGAGCTTGATGACGGTCAGGAGGTTCTGAAGGTTGGCCCCGGCCCGAACGCCGACGTAGTTGACGGCCACCAGGAAGAGGATGAAGGCCACGGAGACGATTTTTTGGGCCGCCGGGGAGAGGGCGACGAAGTGGGGCAGGTATTTCGAAGAGAAGGCCACGGTCAGAGTGGCCACGGCGCCCGAGTCGATGACCAGGAAGAGCGTCCAGCCGAAGAGGAAGGCCACGGCCGACCCGTAGGCCTCACGGAGGTAAACGTAGACTCCGCCCGCCTCGGGCATGGCCGCCCCCAGCTCGCCGAAGGACAGGGCCCCGAAGAAGCTCAGGAGGCCGCCGACGGCCCAGACGGCCATGATGAGGAGCGGCCCCCCGACGGCCGCGGCCATGTCCTTGGGGACGAGGAAAATCCCGGAGCCGATGACTCCGCCGATGACGATGCTGACGATGTCCCACAATCCCAAGACCCGGGGCAGACTCGGCTTGGCGACGGCAGATTCCATGGGTGAGTTTTCCTTTTTTCTATTTCACCAGGTTGATGAACAAGGTGATGATGATGGCGTTCGTAAAGTCGATGAAGAAGGCCCCGACCATCGGGACGACGAGAAACGCCCTCGGGGCGCGGCCGTACCTCTCGACGAGGGACTTCATGATGGCCATGGAATTGGCCGTCGTCCCGAGCATGAATCCGCAATATCCGCCGCTCATGACCGCGGCGTCGTAATCCCGTCCCATCAACCTGAAAACCGGCCAAAAACAGGTCACGGCGACAAGGGCGACCTGGCCGACGAGGATGATGACGAGGGGAACGGCCAGCCCGGCGAGCTGCCAGAGCTTCAGGGTCATCAGGGCGATCACGAGGAAGAGCGACAGAGTGACATGGCCGATATCGTCGATCGTCCGTTGGGACAGCTTGATCCAATGGGTCCAGTCGTCAAAATTCCGGATGAGGGCCGCCGTGAGCATCGCTCCGATATAGGCCGGAAGAGTGATGCCCAGCGAGGCGAAGCCCCTGCTCAACCAACCGCCGATCCACATCGCCGCGAGGATGACCGTCAGGCTTTTGAGGAGGGCGTAGGCTTCGACGTCCTCGTCCTCCGGCGCCGCTGACTTCGGCTCGACCATTTTGTCCTCGACGATGTTTTCTGCGGTCCGGGCCGCGACCCGCGTTTTTCCCGGCGGGATTCGTCTCAGCTTGTGCCGCTCAACGAGGACGGTGCCGATCGGGCCGCCGATCAGGCCGCCGGAGACGATGCCGAACATGGCCGCCGCCACGGCGACCGTCGCCGCGCCTTCGATCCCCGCCTGTTCGAAGAGGGGCGCGAACGCCAGCCCCGTCGCCGGGCCTCCCGTCAAGGTCACCGAGCCGCTCAGGACGCCGAAAAGCGGAGGCAGTCCGAACGGCAGGGTCAGGAGAATGCCCAGGACGTTCTGGGCTACGGCGATGACGGTCGCGATCAGGAAGAAGATGGCGACTTGGGGACCGCCGACTTTCAAGAGCGACAAGCTCGCCCCGAAGCCGATGGTCGTGAAGAATGCGATCATCAGGGGATCTCGCAGCGTCAGGTCGAAGGTCATCGGCTCGACGCCGAACTGGCGGCAGACGAGGACGATGGCGGCGACGAGCAGTCCGCCGACGACCGGAGCCGGGATGTTGTAACGGGCAAGGGGGGGGAATACGCGCCGCAGGGCGTAGCCGACGAAGAGGACGATTCCGCCGAACGCGACGGTCTGGATGAGGTCGAGCTTCAGCATAGGGGGAAATTGTATCCGAGTTGGGACTGGTTTAGAAGAGCGGCTTCACTTTCCCCGCCCTTGCCTCGACGGCCAAAAAGACGTCCTTCCGGTGGGGGCTAGATCTTGCTGGCGATCGCGTCGGCGGCTTTTTGCGGGGAGGCCGCGCCGAACTGGAACTCGAGCTCTTCGCCCGACTTGAGCTTCACGGCCAGGGCTTTGACGAAAAGCGATTTCTTGACGCTTTTGGCCTCGGCGATCTCGGCGAAGGGAATGGCGACATGCCGGTCCAGCTTTTGAAAGGCTTTGATTCTCCGTCCGATGAGGGCCGCGGCGCCTTCTTCGAGCGAAACCCCGGCCTCGAAATGGACGAACTGGTTGGTGACGAAAAGCTTGCCGGTGATTTTGGCCGAGTTCGGCGTCGGGTCGCCTAAAAAGACGCTCCACGAACCGACAGTTTCTTCTCCGGCCGCGAGCCACGATTCCGCCATAAAAGCCTCCTTTAAGATTTTTCCTTCCCGGCTCAGGGCGAAAGAACATTATCCGGAGAAGACAACCGAGTCAAGCCCACGGTTCGGATTCGCCGGCGGCCGTTGGCTGGGGGATGGAGAACACGGGCCGGACAACCTCCCCCCCGACACCCCTTCACGAATATCAAAAACCCGTTTCGAGAAATGGAGGGACGCAAAGGGAGAAGCTCCGCGGGCTTGTCCTTCCCGGACTACAGTATTATAATCGGACAAATCGAAATGAATTGGACCGTTCGCGAAGGAGGCGTCGAATGAAACGTTACGGATGGATGATGACCGCGGTCGCGGTCGTGGCCCTGGTCGCGGGCAGCCTGGCTCAGGCTCCCGTCCGGAAGCCGGCCAGCCCCCCCGGGACGGCGGCCACCCAAATCGGCGGGAAATACGTCGAAGTCCAGGGCGGCGGACAGCGCTATCAGGACGGGAAATGGATCGAGGTGACCTACGGCCGGCCCATTCTTCGCGGACGCCAGAATATCTTCGGCGCGGGGGCGGACTACGGCAAGGCCGTGAGCGACGACGCCCCGGTCTGGCGGGTGGGGGCCAACCAGACGACCCGCCTGAAGGCTGAAATCCCGCTCGTCTTCGACGGCAAAACCCTGCCGGCCGGCGAATACAGCGTCTTCGTCGAGCTCAAGGAGGGCGCCTGGACGCTCGTCTTCTCGTCCTGGCCGGCCCAGGAGAAGTACGACCCGAAGAACAAGGAAGCGCTCTGGGGCTCGTACGGGTACACCCCCGACAAGGACGTTTTGCGGGTCCCGATGAAAGTCGGCGTCCTGCCGTTCTCGATGGACCAATTCACGATCGCCTTCACCGACATGACGCCGCTCGGCGGCAACTTGGCGATGATGTGGGACAAGACGGTCGCCACGGCGTCGTTCAAATCCGGTAGCTG
>VGJF01000246.1 GCA_016867585.1 Candidatus Aminicenantota bacterium
TCGGCGAGAAGCGGGCGGGGCCCATCCGGGAAGCCCTGGTTTCCCATTCCGAGAACGGGACGTTCGCCATCCGGCAGGACGGATGGAAGCTCATCCTGGACAACAAGACGTCCGGCGGCTGGATGACCCCCGCGGGCCAGCCGCCGGTGGCGGGATCTCCCGGGCAGCTCTACAACTTGGCCGAGGACCCGGGCGAGCAAAACGACCTTTGGGAAAAGCGCCCCGATGTCGTCGCCCGGTTGACCGCCCTGTTGGAGAAATACAAGACGGAGGGACGCAGCGCCCCGTTGTATCAAGGAGGAAAATCATGACCAGCTTGTCCGGCCGGCCGGCCGCCCTCGCCCTGGTTGGGCTTCTCGCCGGATTCTCCGTTTTCGCCGCTCCGAGCCCGTTCGCTCCCGCCGCCCCGTCGTCCGAGCTCCCGAAGACGCTGGCCGTCCCCGAGCGCGGGTTCGTCAGCTCCGAGCCGGGGGAAACCTGGGAGCAGGGCCTGCTCAGCGGAAACGGGACGATCGGGGCCTGCGTCCTCGGACGGCCCCTCGAGGAGGTCGTCGTTTTCAGCCATAAGCGGATGTTCGTTCCCGAACGGGCGCCGCTTTTGCCCCCCCCGACCGCGACCAGGCTGTTCGAGATCCGCCGGCTCATCGACCGCGGGCTTTACGGCCAGGCGGCCCAGTTGGCCGTCGACGTCTCGGAGCAGAAGACCTTTCTCTACCCCGACCCCCTCATGCCCGCCTTCGACCTCAGGGTCAAAATGGAAGGGCGGGGCGAAATCGCGGATTACTTGCGGGCGACGGATTTCCGGACCGGGGAGACGATCGTCCACTGGTCCGACAGCCGAGGGGTCTTCGAGAGGAGGCTTTTCGTCTCCCGGGCCGACGGCCTGGCCCTCGTCCAGATCACCGGTCCCGGGCCGGGAGGGGTCACTTGCCGGCTGGAGCTTTCCCCCCGCGAACCCGAGAATCGTCGGTTCAGGGCGAACGTCGCGAACTTGGCCACGACGACGGACGCCTCCTTCCTGACCTTCCGCCACGGTTTCTCCCGGGCCTATCCCGGGAGCATCCAGGGGCTGGAGGGCGTGGCCCGCGTCGTCCCCCGCGGCGGCTCGACCTCGACGGACGGCCCGGCCCTCGTCGTCACGGGGGCGGACGAGGTCCTCGTCTTCGTCGACATCCAGGTTCTGGACGAGTTCGACAAATCGAAGATCGAGTCGACGAAGAAGGCCCTGGCCCAGCGGCCGCCGAATTATAAGGAATTTCTCGGCCGGCACGAGAGAATCCACGGCGAGATGTTCCTCCGGATGCGGCTCGACCTGGGCGGCGGCGCGGACCATGGCTTGACGACCGAGAAGCTTCTGGCCAAGACGACCGACGCCGAGCCGTCGCGGGCGCTTCTCGAAAAGGTCTTCGACGCCGGCCGCTACAACATCATCTCGAGCACGAGCGACCTGCCGCCGACGCTCCAGGGCGTCTGGGCCGGGACGTACGACCCGCCCTGGGCCAGCGACTTCACCCACAACGGCAACGTCCCCTCGGCCATCGCCAGCCTGCTCATGGCCAACACGCCCGAGCTCATGCTGTCCTACACGTCCTACATGGAGTGGCTCGTCCCTTATCTCGAGGTCAACGCCGAGAGGATTTTCGGAGCCCGGGGGATCGTCCTGCCCTCCCGGTCCACGACGACGGGCTACAACAACGCCTTCGCCGTCACGTTCCCCGGCCAGTTCTGGGTCGCCGGCGCGGCCTGGGCGGCCCATTTTTTCTACGACTACTGGCTCTACACCGGCGACCGGAAATTCCTGGCCGAGCACGCCCTGCCGTTCATGGAAAAGGCGGCCCTCTTCTTCGAGGACTATCTCTACGAGGGGCCGGACGGAAGGTTCGTCTTCAGCCCGACCCAATCTCCCGAGAACGCCCCCGGGAACACCCGCAACCAAATGTCCTTCAACGCGACCATGGACGTCGCCGCGGCCAAGGAGCTTCTCGGCAACGCGATCGCCGCCTCGCGGGAGCTCGGCCTCAACCGGGAGAAAATCCCCGTCTGGGAGAAGATGCTGGCCAAGATGCCGCCCTATCTGATCAACGAGGACGGGGCGGTCAAGGAATGGCTGACCCCGAGACTCACGGACAGCTACAACCACCGCCACACCTCGCAGCTTTATGCCCTTCTGGACGGAATGCCGGAGGAAATCGCCCGGAGCCCCGAGCTCCGGGCCGCCTTCAAAAAACTCATTGAGCTCAAGTTCGAGCGCCACTGGACGAACTGGGAGAAGCAGGGCGGATTCATGTCTTTCGGCCTGGTCCAACTCGGCCAGGCGGCCGCCAGCCTGGGCGAAGCGGACCTGACGTACGCCTGCCTCGTCCCCCTCCTCAACCGCTATTGGCTGCACAATCTGGCTTCGATGCACAACGCCAAGAGGCTCTTCAACACCGACATCAGCGGCGGGATGCCGGCCGTTCTTATCAAGATGCTGGCCGCGTCCGACCCCGGACGGATCAGCCTCCTCCCGGCCAAGCCCGCGGCCTGGCCCTCGGGGACGATCGAGGGAATTCTCTGCCGCGGCCAGGTCGAGATCAGGCGCCTGACTTGGAACGGCCGGCACATCGAGGCCGTGCTCCGGTCGGCGAAGGCCCAAGAGATATCGCTGTCCGTCCCCGGCGAGATCAAGGCCGTCCGGCTGGCGAAGGGCGCCGGCTCGATCCGGGAGTCGAAAGACCCCCGCAGCCGCCGGCTGGCCTTGCCGGCCGGGCAGGACGTCGTCCTGGCCGTGGAGCTCGAATAACGGCCCCCGGCCGGGGTCGGACAGGGAGGTGCGGATGAAAAAGCTCAGCCGGAGGGAATTTTTAGGGGCCGCGGCCGCGGCGTCCGGGGCGATGATCGTTCCCCGCCATGTTTTGGGAGGCCGCGGATACGCCGCCCCGAGCGACAAGCTTAACATCGCCGGGATCGGCTGCGGAGGGCAGGGCGGCGGAGACCTATCGCGGATGGAGAAGGAGAACATCGTCGCCCTCTGCGACGCGGATTGGGCGAGGGCCGCCAAGACGTTCGCGAAACATCCCCGGGCCCCCCGCTACCGGGATTTCCGGGTCATGCTCGAGAAGCAGAAGGACATCGACGCCGTGACCGTGGGGACTCCGGATCACTTTCACGCCGTGGCCGCGATGGCGGCCATCGAGCTCGGAAAGCATGTCTTCGTCGAAAAACCGCTGACCCACAACATCGCCGAAGCCCGGAAGCTGGCCCAGGCCGCCCGGGAGGCCAACGTGGCGACTCAAATGGGCAACCAGGGCCATGCCATGGAGAGCATCCGGGTCTTGTGCGAGTGGATCTGGGACGGGGCGATCGGCCGGGTGACCGAGGTCCAGGCCTGGACGCCCCATCCCGTCTGGCCGCAGGGGATGGACCGCCCCGCCGACGAGCCGCCCGTTCCGGAGACCCTGGACTGGGACGTCTGGCTCGGCCCGGCGCCCGCCCGGCCTTACCATCCCGCCTACCTGCCGTCGCGATGGCGCGGCTGGCTGGACTTCGGGACGGGCGGGCTGGGGGACATGGGCTGTCACATCTTCGACCACATCATGTGGTCGCTGAAGCTCGGGCCGCCGACGAGCGTCGAGGCGAGTTTTTCGATCTATGTTCCGGGGACGATGAACTGGGACAAACCCAAGAACATGGAAACCTACCCCCAGGCCTCGATCGTGACCTACAAGTTTCCGGCGCGGGAGGGCTTTCCGCCCCTGACCCTGACCTGGTACGACGGAGGGCTGATGCCCCCCCGGCCCGAAGAGCTTCCGCCGGGAGCTAAAATGGGCGACACGTATGGCGGCGCGCTCTACATCGGCGACAAGGGAAAAATCCTGACCGGGTCTCACGGCGCCAACGGACTGCGGATCATTCCCGAAGAAAAAATGGCCGCTTACGCCCGTCCGCCGAAGACTCTGCCCCGGTCGGTCGGGCACTACGAGGAATGGATCGCGGCTTGCAAGGGCGGGCCGCCGGCCGGCTCGAACTTCGAGTACGCCGCCCCGCTCACTGAAATCGTCCTCCTCGGCTGCGCCGCCGTCCGCAGCGGCGAGAAGCTCGCCTGGGATGCCGAGAACATGCGCTTTCCGAACGTCCCGGAGGCGGACCGGTATCTCAGCCGGAACTACCGGGAAGGCTGGTCACTGTAAGGGGCCGGACCGGCCGAGCCAGGCGGGGAGGTCGGCCAGGAGGCGTGTCATGACCGTCTCCGTGTTCCGGCGGAAGACCTCGATTTTTCCGTAGGCCTCGCCTCCGGCCGGGCCGACGAGGTCGCTCACTCCCCGGAGGATGAGGATCCTCGACTTATTTTTCCGGGCGACGTAGGCGATCGCCCCGGACTCCCAGTCGGCCGCGACGGCCCGGTATTTCGAGGCCAACTCGGCGACCCGGGCCGGGTCGAGGTCCTGGTCGGCCGAGACGAGGACGGCCCGCCGCACGCCCGGAGGGTCGGGACCTTGGAGCCAGCCGAGGTCGATGTCCGTGGCATAGTCGGCGACGGCGGCCTCGGCGTCGCCCATCCGTTCGACGATGTCGTAGATGATGGTTTTCGTCGCCAGGAGGATTTCGAAGCGCTCGACGGCTCCGGCGAATCCGCCGCAGGTGCCGGCGTTGACGAGAAGGCGAGGCTTCCAGCGCTCGAGGACGTATTGGGTCGAGGCGGCGGCCGAGACTTTCCCCCAGCCGGCGTGGAAAAAGAGGACGGCCTGGATGGTCTTGTCGGGCAGGGTCATGGTCTTGAGGAAAAACTCTCCGACGGGCGAGGCCTCGAACCGTGCGCCGGGATGGAGAGCCTTGACGACCGCCCATTCGGCGTCGGCCGCCACGAGAACTGCGGCC
>VGJF01000247.1 GCA_016867585.1 Candidatus Aminicenantota bacterium
TCAAGAAAAGCGGGGACTCATCCTCATCACCGGTCCTTCGGGGAGCGGCAAATCGACGACCCTGACGACGATGATCGATTTGATCAACAGGCAGAGAAAAGCCATGATCATCAGCCTCGAGGACCCGATCGAGTTCATCCACCAATCCCACCGGAGCGTCATCAAACAGCGCGAAGTCGGCCGGGACACCCAGTCCTTCAATCAAGGGCTCAAGTACATCCTCCGGCAGGATGTCGACGTCATCCTCGTCGGCGAGATGCGGGACCTCGAATCGATCTCCCTGGTCATCTCGGCCGCGGAAACGGGCCATCTCGTCCTCAGCACGCTCCACACCTCCGACGCCACGGAAGCCCTCAACCGGATCATCGACGCCTATCCGGAAGAGCAGCAACGCCAGGTCCGCGGCCAGCTGGCGGGATGCCTCGAAGCCATCATCGCCCAACTCCTTCTTCCGCGGGCGGACCAAGGCGGCCGGATTCTGGCGGCCGAAGTTCTCCTCGCCTCCCCGGCGATCCGGAACGTCATCCGGACCGGCCAGCTCGGACAGCTGCCTTTTTACCTCGAGGCGGGCGCCTCTCAGGGCATGCGGACGATGGACAACGCCCTGATCGATCTGGCCCGGCGCGGGCTGATCGGCAAGGACACGGCCTTGAACTACGCCCGGGAAGGCAACAAGATTCTCCAGGCCCTCTGAATCGGAGAACGCCACGGCCGGAGCGAGACATAAGCCGGATTCTGTTCCCGCGCGCCTTAAAGCGGCGGGGGCGGTTATTTGTCTGGCCCCGCGATTGCCCGCGGGGTCGAGCGGCCGACCCGCCCCCGGGACGGGCCGTCCCATAGGGGGCTCGTTTGGCCTTGCTCCGGGTGGGGTTTGCCGTGCCCCCGATGTCGCCACCGGGGCGGTGAGCTCTTACCTCGCCTTTTCACCCTTGCCCTCTCGGGCGGTGTGTTTTCTGTGGCACTTTCCCCCGGTCGCCCGGGGCCGCCGTTAGCGGCCACCCTGCCCTCCGGAGTCCGGACTTTCCTCCCCCGACTCCCTTCGGAGTCGGGAGCAACCGCCTCGCCCGCTCCGGCCGTGAACTTGTTGGCTCGATCTAAGTTATATCCTTTTGGCCCTTTCTGGTCAATCCTCGGCAAACGGCTAGCCGGAGAGAGGCTCGCCCGGGCCGTCCTCCTCGCGCGGGGGAAAGGACTCGCTCACGCCGGAGGTGATCTTGATGCCGTAGAGCTCGAGCTTTTTGTAGAGATTCGAGCGAGGGGTGTCGATCTCCCGGGCCGTTTGGGAGACGTTCCAATCATTGGCTTCAAGCTTGGCGAGGATGAAATCCTTTTCCGCCAGCTCGCGGAAATCCTTGAGCGTCTTCACGTTAGCCGCTTCGGGGAGATAGATGCGATGATCACCCCGGATCGTCTCGGGGAGGTCCCTCTTCTCGATCGTCTCCCGTTCGATCATGATGAGCAGACGCTCGACGACGTTCCGCAGCTCCCGGACGTTCCCTTTCCAGGGGTACTTCACCATCGTCTCGATCGCCTCGGGGCTGAAGGACTTGACCTTGAAGTTGTTCTCCTGGGCGAACAGGCGCGAAAAATATTCGACGAGCAGGGGGATATCCTCTTTTTTTTCCCGGAGAGACGGCGAATAGAGCGGCAGGACGTTCAACCGGAAATAGAGGTCGTCGCGGAATTCGCCTTTCCCGATGGCCGCCTTGAGGTCCTTGTTCGTCGCGGCGATGACCCGGACGTCGACTTTGTGGATCTTGTTCGAGCCGACCTTCTGGACCTCGCCCTCTTCGAGAACCCGGAGGACTTTGGACTGGGTTTTCAAGCTCATGTCCCCGACTTCATCGAGGAAAATCGTCCCCCGGTCGGCTTGCTCGAACTTGCCCGCCTTCCGCTCGGTCGCGCCGGTGAACGCCCCCCGCTCATGGCCGAAAAGCTCGCTCTCGATGAGCTCCTCGGGGATGGCCGCGCAATTGACCTGGACAAACGCTTCCTTGGCCCGAAGGCTCATGGCGTGGATGGCCCGGGCGATGAGCTCTTTTCCCGTCCCGCTTTCTCCGTAAACGAGGATCGTCGCGTTCGTCGGCGCAGCGGCCTGGATGTCCTTCCAGAGCTTCTTCATGAGGGGATGGCTGCCGATGAGCTCGTAGCGCTTCTCGGCCTTGCGGCGGAGGTCCAAGTTCTCGCGGGCCAGCTTGTTCTGGTTGAGGGCGTTCCGGATCGTCAGGAGCACGCGATCTCGATGGAGCGGCTTTTCCAGAAACTCGAAGGCCCCGAGCTTCGTCGCCTCGACGGCCGTCTGGATCGTCCCCTGGCCCGATATCATGATGACCTCGGGCGAATACGGCCGGCTCTTGATCTCCTTGAGGATGTCCATCCCGTCCCGGCCGGGAAGGCGGATGTCGAGGAGGACGACATCGATCCCGACGGCCTCTTCGAGCCGTTGAAGCCCGCTCTCCCCGTCTCCGGCCTCGAGAAAAGAATATCCTTCGTACTCGAGGATCATCCGGAGCGATTTCCGGATGTTTTCCTCGTCGTCGATGACCAGAATTTTGGATTTGCGTTCTTCCCTCATGGTCCCTCGGAAGCTTCCATTCTAGCACATTCTCGGTTTTTTCCGGTCTCCGGCAATATTCTTGACATTCGGACGGGCCCCGCGCGGCCCGTCCCCGGGAAAAAGCCAGCCGGCGAGCCTTGGCACGATTCTGGCTATGGTTTTTTTGAATGGGACCGACTACAATGGAGCCGAGGTGGCCGCGATAATCTCGGGATCGAGAACGGTGAGCCTCCTCCTTTCCGTCTTGGCCGCCTCGGCCCTTTTCTCCTCTCCCCTGTCCGCCCAAACGACGGCACCCGAGAAATTCTTCACTCTCGACAACGGCCTTCGGGTCGTCCTCCTCGAGCGGCGGAACGTCCCCCTGGTCAACATCGTCGCCGCCGTCAACGCCGGGTCCAAGGACGAGACCGAGGCCACGTCCGGGGCGATCCATCTCCTCGAGCACTACGTCCTTTTCCGCGGGACGGAGGAGCGGAGCGGGAACGAAATCGCCCGCGACATCCGCCGGCACGGCGCCTATTTCAACGCCCATACCGGCCTGGACCTGGCCACGTTTGAGATGGCCCTTCCCGCCGAGCACGCCGAGTTCGGCCTCCGCAACCAGAAGGACATCCTCTTCAACCTCAAGATCACCGAGGCGGAGCTCGAAAATGAGAAAGAGGTCATCCTCCAGGAATTCCGGGAACTCCGGGACGACCCTTTCCGCTTCGGCGGATCCCTGATCTATGAGAACCTCTTCCGGGGACATCCCTACGGAAAGCCCATCATCGGCACGGAAGCATCGCTCCGGGCCCTTTCGCGGGAGGGCGTCGAGAACTTCTACCGGCGATTCTTCGTCCCCGGGAACACCGTCCTGGCGGTCGTCGGCGATTTCGCCCTGGCGGAAATGGAAGCGAAGGTCAAGGCCGTCTTCGGAGACGTCCCGAAGGGGGACGTCGTCCCCACGCCTCTCCCTAAAGCCGAACCCCCCGCGAAGAAGGTCGAGATCGAGGAAACGCTCGACGTCGAGGAAGGCTATCTCCTCATCGGCATCCTGGGACCGGATTACAACGACCCCGACCAGTACGCGGCCGACGTCCTGGCCCAAACGCTGGGACGCGGGATCTATCCCCTTCTCCTGAAGCCCCTCCGGTCGTCCCGGGACCTCGCGAACAGCGTCGTCATGACGTATATCGGCCTGAAAAAATCGGGCGCGTTCGTCGTTTATATCACCCTCGACCCCAAGAATATGGCGGCGGCCAAGCGGGAGGCCCAAAACTACCTGCGGCGGAACCTCCGGAGCGAGAATTTCTCCCCGGACGACCTCCTCCCCGGCGAAGAGCGCCTTTCCGCCTTTGATCATCTCGAATACGCCAAGAACGAGCTCCGGTTCGCCGTCCAGCAGGCCTGGGAGAGCGGACTCGGCTTGGCCTCCTCCCTGGCCCAGCATGTTCTCCTGAACGAAAAATCGTCTCAAATCCATTATCTCGAGGAGGTGGCCCGGATTTCCTCCTCAGACCTCCGGCAAGTCGCGGCGAAATATTTCGGCCGGAACGAATTCGTCATCGTCTCCATCGTCCCCGGGAAGAAATGAAGCGCCTCGTCCTCGCCTTGGCCCTCTCGAGCCTGGCCTCGGCCGCGGCCGTCCACCCGCCTCTCATCAAAACCCTCGAGAGCGGCTTGACCGTCGTCACCCAGCAAGACGAGGCCTCGGCGATCTCCGTCCTTGAAATCCTCATCAAGGGCGGCCAGCGGGCCGAACCTCAGGGCCGCGAGGGCCTGGCCTACGTCGCCACCCGTCTGGCGATGGACATTCCCGACCAGCGCAAGGTCCAGAATTTCATGGCCAAAGCCCTCCACTACTCGATGACCGTTCGGGACGACGCCTCGGTCATCCGGCTCGAATGCCTGACCGAGTTCTTCGAGGCGATGCTGGGCGAGTTCCTCCAAATCCTGAAGGATCCCCTGATCAACAACATCCGCCTCGACCGGGCCAAGGAATTCATCGGCCATCGGCGGCGGATCGAGGCCGACAACACCGTCAACCTCGGACACCTGGCCCATCGGGAGGCGTTTTTCAGGGGAACGGGCTACGACGGTTCGATCTACGGGACGGAGGAGTCGCTCAAGGAGATCAAGGTCCGGGAAGCCAAGGATTTTTACGAGCGGTTTTTCACCCCGGGCAATATGGTCCTCGTCGCCGTTTCGAACCTCGCCGACGAGGACATGCAGTCCCTCTTGGCCCGGCGGTTC
>VGJF01000248.1 GCA_016867585.1 Candidatus Aminicenantota bacterium
CTACACGATCCTCGAGCCGAATGCCGCCCTCAAGGGGGGGAGAGACATCGCCTTGTACCGGGCCGACTCGGGAAAGAGGGACGTCCTCGTCCCGGCGCCGAAGCTCGTCCCCGGAGGCGCTTCCGCGCCGTTGGCGATCGACAATTACGAATGGTCGCCCGACGGCCGAAAGCTCCTCATCTTCACGAATTCGCGGCGGGTCTGGCGCCAGAACACGCGCGGCGATTATTGGATCTACGACCTCGCCGCGGAGAAGCTCGTCAAGCTCGGCGTCGGCTTCGAGCCGTCTTCGCTCATGTTCGCCGAGATTTCGCCGGACGGGAGGTGGGCGGCCTACGTCGTCAAGAACGATATCTACGTCGAAAACCTGGCCTCGGGGGAGATCCGAAAGCTGACCTGGGACGGGAGCGAAACGACGATCAACGGGACTTCGGACTGGGTTTACGAGGAGGAGTTCGGCGTCCGGGACGGATTCTCCTGGAGTCCGGACAGCCGGAGGATCGCCTTCTGGCAATTCGATACCCGCGGCGTCCCGGAATTTACGATGATCGACAACACGAGCGCCCTGTACCCCAAAACCGTGACCTTCAAATATCCGAAGGCGGGGGAGCGAAACTCGCTCTGCCGGGTCGGGATCGTGCCCGCCGCCGGGGGCTACCCCGTCTGGATGAAGACGCCGGGCGACCCCCGGAATACCTACATCCCGCGGATGGCCTGGGCCGGCAACTCCGACGAGCTCATCCTCCAGCACATGAATCGCCTCCAGAACACCAACACGGTCATGATCGGGAACGCCGCGACGGGCGATGTCCGGCCGGTCTTCGTCGACAAGGACGAGGCCTGGGTCGAAGTCATGGAGGATTTCCTGTGGATGGACGGCGGAGCTTCGCTTCTGTGGTTGAGCGAGCGCGACGGCTGGAGCCGCGTCTACAAGGTCTCCCGCGACGGGAAGGACGTCCGGCTCCTGACTCCGGGGGATTACGACGTCCTGAGCCTCGACCGCGTCGATGAAAAAGGGGGCTGGTTGTACGCGACGGCCTCGCCGGCCGACGCGACGAAGAGGTTTCTCTACCGGGTGAGGATGGACGGAAAGGGGAAGCCCGAGCTTGTCGGTCCCGCCGGGCAAACGGGGGTCCACTCCTATCAGATCTCGCCCTCCGCCCGCTGGGCTTTCCACGCCTATTCGACGCTCGACACGCCTTCCGTCACCGAGCTCGTCCGGCTTCCCAAGGGAGAGGCCGTGCGGATGATGGCCGACAACAAGGCCCTCCGGGCGAATGTCGAGGCCCTTGCCCGCGCCCGGGTGGAATTTTTCAAGGTCGGCATCGGAGAGGGGATCGAGGTCGACGGCTGGATGATCAAGCCGCCGGACTTCGACCCGGCGAAGAAATATCCTCTTTTCGTCTACGTCTACGGCGAGCCGGCCGGCCAGACCGTCCAGGACCGGTGGGGAGGCAACACTTATCTCTGGCATCTCATGCTCGCGCAGCGGGGGTATGTCGTCGCCAGCTTCGACAACCGGGGGACGCCGGCCCCCCGCGGCCGCGCCTGGCGAAAGTCGATTTACCGGCAGATCGGGATTCTCGCCTCGGCCGACCAGGCCGCGGCCGTCCGGGCGGCCTTGGCCAAGTGGCCCTTCCTTGATCCGGACCGGGTCGGCGTCTGGGGATGGAGCGGCGGCGGATCGATGACCCTGAACGCCATGTTCCGCTACCCCGACCTCTACAAGACGGGGATCTCGGTCGCCTCCGTCCCCAACCAGCGGCTTTACGATACGATCTACCAGGAGCGGTATATGGGTCTTCCCAAGGACAACGAAGAGGGCTACAAGAACGGCTCGCCCCTGACGTTCGCCGGCCGGCTCAAGGGGAACCTCATGATCGTCCATGGGACGGGCGACGACAACGTCCATTACCAGGGATTCGAGTTGCTGGTCGACGAGCTCGTCGCCAACGGCAAACAATTCACGATGCTGTCGTACCCCAACCGGTCGCACGGCGTCTCGGAAGGGCGGGGGACGACCCTCCACCTCTACACGGCCTTCACAAATTTCCTCGAAGACAAACTGCCGCCCGGCCCGAAATAAAGAATCTACCCGGCGAGCCGCAAATGGAAGCCGTCGACCGCTTCCGGCTTTGGGCCGCCCGGATGCGCCGGCCGGGAATAGAGCATCCCTCAAGAAGAGAAGCGATGCCTTGAAAAAAAAGGCCGTCTGGGATATAAAATAACGCCCTGCCCCGAGGAGAAAACCATGGAGAAGGAATTCACGACCGTTTCCATCCCGACCGCCCTCTACAAGAAGGCCGAGGAGGCCGTCAAGGGCACGGAATTCAAATCCGTGGCCGCCTACGTCGCCCACGTCCTTCGGGAGGCCTTGGCCAAGACGGAAGGCGCGGCCGAGGTCTTCAGCCCCGAAGACGAAGAGAAGGTCAAGGAGAGGCTCAAGGCTCTCGGGTACATCGACTGATTTCCCCCCGGAGGTCATCCATGATCCTGCCTCACGGCGGCAAGCTGATCGAACGAGTCCTCGCGGGCGAGGCCCGGGCCGAGGCCCTAGTCCGGGCCAAGAGCCTTCCTTCCGTGGCCCTCGATTTCGACGCGACGAGCGAGGTCGAGAACATCGCCACCGGGGTCTTCAGTCCCCTCGAGGGATTTCTGGGAGAGAGGGATTTCCGGAGCGTCCTCGGCGAAATGCGTCTCTCTTCGGATGTCCCCTGGACGATCCCGATCGTCCTCGACGTCGACAAACCTACGGCCGGCCGCCTGAAGATCGGGAGCGAGGTCGCCCTCCTCAACCCGGCCGGCTCTCCCGCGGCCCTTCTCCATCTCGAGGAAAAATACGCCTTCGACCGGGGAAAGACGGCCCGGAGCGTCTTCGGGACGGCCGACCCGGCCCATCCCGGGGTGGCCAAGGTCCTGGCGATGAAGGACGTCCTCCTCGCCGGTCCGCTCGACCTCATCGCCGCGACGCCCACCCCCTTCGACCGCTGGAAACTCAGCCCTCGGGAAACGCGAGTTCTCTTCCAGGCCAAGGGCTGGCGGACGGTCGTCGGCTTCCAGACCCGGAACACCCCCCACATCGGCCACGAGTACGTCCAGAAGGCCGCCTTGACCTACGTCGACGGCCTGTTCATCAATCCCGTCATCGGCCGCAAGAAGAAGGGCGACTACAAGGACGAAGTCATCCTGGCCTCCTACGAAGAGCTCATCCGAGGCTATTACGTCCCGGAGCGGACGACGATGGCCGTCTTGATGATGGAGATGCGCTACGCCGGCCCCCGGGAGGCCATCCATCACGCCGTCATCCGCAAGAACTTCGGCTGCACCCACATCATCATCGGCCGCGACCATGCCGGCGTCGGAAGCTACTATCCTCCTTTCGCCGCCCACGCCATCTTCGACGCCTTTCCCGACCTCGGGATCCAACCCCTCTTCTTCCGGTCCTTCTACTACTGCAGGAAGTGCCTGGCCGTGGTCAACGAGAAAATCTGCCCCCACCCGGCGGCCGACCAGATCCAGTTCAGCGGGACGAAGATCCGCGACCTCCTCGTCCAGGGCGAATACCCGCCGGCCGAGCTCGTCCGCCCCGAGGTCGCCAAGGCCATCATGGATTTCGGCAATCCGTTCAACGAGTGAGACGATGCGCAAGGTCCTGATCGTCGGGCTGGATTCGGCCCCGGCCGAGATCGTCTTCGACCGGAAGTCCGAATTCCCGGTCCTCGGCCGGCTCATCGCCGGCGGCGCCCACGGCCTGATGCGGAGCTCGGACCCGCCCATCACCATCCCGGCCTGGATGTCGATGATGACCGGGAAGGACGCCGGCCGTCTCGGCGTTTACGGGTTCCGACACCGGACCGGTTTCTCCTACGACAAGATGTGGATCGCCACGAGCCAGTCGTTCCGGGAGCCGGCCGTCTGGGACATCGTCGGCGGCCGCGGCGGCGAGAGCGTCCTGGTCAGCGTCCCGCCGAGCTATCCCCCCCGGCCGGTCGCCGGCCATCGGATCGGCTGCTTCATCACCCCCGGGCCGGAGAAGGACTACACCTACCCGCCCGCCCTCAAGGCCGAGCTCGAGGCCAAATTCGGGCCCTATGCCTTCGACGTCGTCTTTCGGACCGAAGACCGCGACGTCATTCTCAAGGCCATCCTCGACATGACGGACAAGAGGTTCGAGGTTCTCGAATACCTCATCACGGCCAAGCCGTGGTCGCTGTTCATGTTCGTCGAGATCGGGGTGGACCGGATTCAGCACGCTTTTTGGAAATACTGGGACCGGGCCCATCATCTCTACGAACCGGGTCACCGTTATGAAAACGTCATTCTCGACTACTACCGGCATCTCGACCGCAAGATCGGCGCCCTCCTCGAGAAGGCCGGCGGCGACACCCTCGTCCTTGTCGTCAGCGACCACGGGGCCAAGCGGATGAAGGGGGCCTTCTGCGTCAACGAATGGCTCGTCGCCGAGGGCGATCTCGTCCTCAAGGAATCGCCGGGGCGGGGGGCCAGCCTCGAAAAGACGGCCGTCGATTGGCCCCGGACCAGGGCCTGGGGCTGGGGCGGCTATTATGCCCGGATTTTCCTGAACGTCGAGGGGCGCGAACCCCAAGGCGTGATCAAGGCCGCGGACTACGAAAAAGAGCGCGAGGCCCTGGCCGAAAAGCTCCGCCGCGTCCGCGGCCCGCACGGCGAGCCCTGGGATACCCTCGTCATCAAGCCC
>VGJF01000249.1 GCA_016867585.1 Candidatus Aminicenantota bacterium
TCCAGAAGGACTTCAAGCGGCTCCTCTCCTACCACGCCGTCAGCCAGGTCGGCTACATGATCCTCGGCATCGGGACGGCCGTCCCGATCGGCATCGCCGGCGGGATCTTCCACATGATCAACCACGCGATGTACAAGTGCGGCCTCTTCCTCAGCGCCGGCTCGGTCGAGCACCGGGCCGGGACGACCGAGCTCCGCAAGCTCGGGGGCCTGTCCCGGGAGATGCCCTTCACCGCGGCCGGATTCGCCGTCTGCGCCCTGGCCATCTCCGGCGTCTGGCCGCTCAACGGCTTCGTCTCCAAGGAAATGGTCTTCCACGGGGCCGTCGAATCGGGTTTCCTCGTCTTCGCCGTCGCCGCCTGGGTCGGGGCGATCTTGACCTTCGCCTCGTTCCTCAAGGCCGGCCACTCGGTCTTCTTCGGGCCGCGGACGACGGAAGTCCCCAAGCTCAAGGAGAGCCCGGCCGGGATCGTCCTCCCCATCCTTATCCTGGCCCTTCTCTGCATCACCTTCGGCGTCTGGAACAAACTCCCTCTCGAGAACTTCATCCAGCCGATCCTGGCCGGCCACGCCGAGGCCGGGGCCCATCTCGACTTCACCGCCCACGCCTTGAGCCTCGGGAACGTCATCGCCGGCATCTCGGTCGCCTGCCTCGTCCTCGCCCTTCTCCTCCATGTCTACGGCTGGAAGCGGAGCGGCCAGAAAGCCTATCTCGCCTCCGAGCCCGTCCACAACGCCCCGGGCTTCAAGCAGATGTACGCCTGGGCCGAGAAGCGCTTCTTCGACCTCTACGAGCAGGGCGTCGTCTTCCTCAAGGCCCTCTCCAAGGCCCTCTTCCGGGGGATCGACCGGCCGATCGACGCTTTCTATGAAAAAGCCGCGACCGCGGCCGGGCGGGCCTTCACGGCCCTCTTCCGGGCGGCCCACACCGGCCACTACGCGAACTACCTAGCCTGGTGCCTGGGCGGCCTGGTCGTCCTCGTGGCCGTCCTGAACACCCTTTTGAAATAGAGAGGAGAACCCTTGATATTCCTCTACCTCGCCCTGCCCTTGGCGGTCGCCGCCGTCCTGCCCCTTGTGGGCAAGGTGTCTAAGAAGACCCTTCCCGACCTCCTTGGAAACGCGACCATGGCCTTCCTCCTCGTCTATACGGCGACCGGCGCCAAATCCCTCCTGGCCGGAGGCCCGCTCGTCCAGCGCCTCGACTGGTTCGGCGAGACCGTCAACCTCCAAGTCGCCCTGGACGGATTCGGGCTGTTCATGCTCCTGGCCGTCCAGCTCGTCAGCCTGGCCGTGGGCCTGTTCTCGATCGACTACATGGAGCACTACGGCGCCAAGGCCAACTACTACGCCCTCCTCCTGGTCATGGTCGCCGGCATGAACGGCCTGATTCTCTCGACCGACCTGTTCAACATCTACATCTTCCTCGAGGTCGCGGCCGTGGCCTCCTACGCCCTCGTCGCCTACGGCCTGGAGCACGACGAGCTCGAAGCCTCGTTCAAGTACCTCATGCTCTCGGTCGTCGCCTCGGCGGCCATCCTCGTCGCCGTGGCCGTCCTCTTCGGGATGACCGGCGGCCTGAGCTTCGCGGCCGTGGCCGAAGGCCTGAAGACGCTCCCGGCCCGCGGCGTCGTGGCCGTCTGCTCGGCCCTGTTCCTCATGGGCTTCGGCCTCAAGGCCGCCCTGGTCCCCTTCCACGCCTGGCTCCCCGACGCCCACCCGTCGGCCCCGGCCCCGATCTCGGCCGTCCTGTCCGGCCTCCTGATCAAGGTCTCGGGCGTTTACGCCCTGACCCGGATTTTCTTCAACATCTTCGGACTGACCCCGGCCCTGTCCCAGGTCCTCATGTGGACGGCCGCGGTTTCGGTCGTCGTCGCGGCCTTTCTCGCCCTGGGCCAAAAGGACATCAAGCGGATGCTGGCTTACTCGTCCGTGAGCCAGGTCGGCTACATCGTCCTGGGGATCGGCCTCGGAACGCCTCTCGGCCTCGCCGGCGGCCTGTTCCATCTCCTCAATCACGCCCTGGCCAAGGGGCTCCTGTTCTTGAACAGCGGCTCGGTCCAGCAGGCCACGGGGACGCGCGACCTCGAAGAGATGGGCGGCCTGGCCAGGCGAATGCCGGTCACGGCCGGCACGAGCCTCGTCGGGGCCCTCTCGGTCGCCGGCGTCCCCCCCCTGGGCGGATTCTGGTCGAAGCTCCTGATCATCATCGCCCTCGTCCAGGCGGGCGAGGGTGTCCTGGCCGTCATCGCCGTCCTGGCCAGCGTTCTGACCCTCTGGTACTACCTCATCCTCCAGCGCAAGGCCTTTTTCGGGAAGCTCAACGAGCGGTGGAGGGACGTCCGGGAGGCCCCGTTCTGGATGGCCGCGGCGACGGTCGTCCTGGCCCTCCTCGTCATCGGGATGGGGATCCTCTTCGCCTCCGTCCTCCGGACCTGGATCCAACCCGCGGCGGACGTCCTGACCAGGGGGTTTTAAGCCATGATCCTCCACCTCGCCCTTCTCGTCGGCCTCGTCCTGTTCTCGGTCCTGGCCATCCTGGCCAGGGACCTCATCAAGTCGGCCATCTGCCTGGCCGCGGCCAGCCTCCTCCTGGGGATCATCTTCTTCCGGATGGGCGCCCCGTACGCCGGCGTCTTCGAGATTTCGGTCGTGGCCGGACTGATCACCGTCCTTTTCATCCTGACCATCGCCCTGACCAAGACCGAGGGCGACGTCCGCGAGTCCAAGCTCGTCCGGATGGTCTTCCCCCTGTTCTTCGTCATCTTCGCCCTGATCGACGCCCTGGTCATGAAGGGGCTGCTGGCCAAAATCCCGATGCTCGAATCCGCGGCCCGCGGCGGGACGTTCAGCGACGTCCTCTGGCGGGAGCGGACCTTCGACCTCGTCGGGCAGATCGCCGTCATCCTGGCCGGCGTCTTCGCCGTCCTGGCTTTGTTCCGCAAGAGGGATCCCCATGACTGACGCCTGGATCGTTTCCATCGCCTTCGCCGCCGCCTTGGTCGTCGTCGGCCTGTACGGCCTCCTGACGATGCGCAACCTCATCAAGCTGTTCATCGGCATCGAGGTCGTGGCCAAGGGGGTGAGCCTCATCCTCCTGTCCGCCGGCTGGGCCAGGGGGAACGTCCTCGTCGCCCAGAGCCTCGTCGTGACCTTCATCGTCATCGAGGTCGCCCTCGTGGCCACGGCCCTGGCCCTGATCATCAACATCACCAGAAAAACGAAGAGCTTGGACGTCCGCAAGCTCGCCCGGCTGAAAGGATAAGCCATGACCGGCCTCGACTTCCTCCTCTCCCCGCCCGTGGCCTTCGTCCTGTTCCTGGCGGTGGCCGGCCTCATCTACCTCCTCGGCAAACATCTGGCCCCCAAGACGACCGACGTCGGCGGCAAGCTGACGAGCTACGCCTGCGGAGAGGACATCCCGGGGACGAAGGTCCAGTTCGGCTACCGGCTGTTCTTCTTCATCGCCCTCTTCTTCACGATCATGCACGTCGCCGCCCTCATCATCGCCACCGCCCCGTCGGGCAAGCTGGCCCTCTTCGCCGTCCTCTACCTGGCCGTCGTCTTCCTCTCCATCCTGGCCCTCGTGACAAGGAGTTAGCATGCTCGCCCGGCTCGTCCGCTGGTCGCGGAAAAAATCGCCCTGGATCCTCCATCTCAACTCCGGCGCCTGCAACGCCTGCGACATCGAGGTCGTGGCCGCCCTGACTCCCCGCTTCGACGTCGAACGGTTCGGCGTCCTCCTCAAGGCCACCCCCCGCCACGCCGACGTCATCGTCGCCACCGGGCCGGTGACCCGGCAGATGCGGGACCGGATCATCCGAATCTACGATCAGACCCCCGAGCCGAAATTCGTCGTCGCCATCGGGGCCTGCGCCATGTCGGGCTGCGTCTACCGCGGCGCCTACAACATCCTGGGCGGCCTGGACCAGGTCATTCCGGTCACGGCTTATGTCCCGGGCTGCCCGGCCCGCCCCGACGCCATCCTCGACGGGGTCGTCAAGCTCCTGGGGACGCTCTGAGGAGACGGCCATGACCGACCAAGAAAAAATCGCGAAATTCCGGGAGCGGTTGGGCCTCAAGATCCTCGAGGCGACGAGCCCCTCGCCGCGCCGGGTCTTTTTGACCGTCGCCCCGGCCGACGTCAAGGCCGCCGCCGAAGTCGTGAAAACGGACCTGGGGAGCGAACATCTGTCGACGATCAGCGGCCTCGACCTGGGCGAGACCTTCGAAATCATCTACCATTTCGGCGACTCGGCCGGCAACGTCAACGTCCGGACCCGGATCCCGAAAGCCGACCCCCGCCTGCCGAGCCTCTGCCCGGTCGTCCCGGGGGCGATCCTCTACGAACGCGAGCTCCAGGACATGTTCGGGATCGCCGTCGAGGGCCTCCCCGACCCCCGGCCCTTGCTGACCCCGGACGATTGGCCGGCCGGCAACTTCCCCTTGAGGAAGGATTGGACTTTCGAACGGCCCCAAGAGAAGATCCCCGGAGGCAAGACATGAAGTTCCAGATCCCCATCGGCCCCCAGCACCCGGCCCTCAAGGAGCCGATCAGCCTCCGGATGACCGTCGAGGGGGAGATCATCCGCGACGCCGACATCCGTCTGGGCTACAACCACCGCGGGTTGGAAAAGCTGGCCGAGCAGAAATCGTACATCCAGAACATCTATCTGACCGAGCGGATCTGCGGCATCTGCTCCCATTCCC
>VGJF01000250.1 GCA_016867585.1 Candidatus Aminicenantota bacterium
TGACGTGGGGAAATAAGGATTGTCGAACGGGGAAATAAGCTAAACGGCGAACGCCTCCGGTCAGTCCGCCAAGCCGGAGACGTCTTCGGGTTTTCCGCCCGGGCCGGCCTTCTCCCCGCCGCCCGCCGGCCTGGGCCGGTGGATGACGGGCGCCTCGACGAATGTCTTGACGAGCTCGGCCGTCCCGCCGACCCCGAGCTGGTCGAAGAGGAAACCGAACTGCTTCTCGAGGTCCGCGCCGATCGCCGCCCGGGCCTCCTCGGGCAGGTCCCAGAAGTCCTTCTTGAAGGGGCCGACGGCCTTCTTGCGCGATTTATAGATGAACTGGGCTTCCGTGTCCTTGGCCTTGCGTTCGTCGGCGGCGTTGGTCTTGACCCAATCGACGACCCCGCCCCGCAGCTCTTCGGGGACGAGGGGATGGTCCATGATCAAATTCTGGAAGGCCGTGGCCAGGTGGACCTCGCATGTCCCCGCCTCGACGAACTTGTGGAAGGCCGTGTCGGGAAGGGTGCTGGCCCCGTGCTGGACGGCCCCGCCCATCCCATGGTCCTTCCGCGCCTTGTCGCTCAAGGCCCGGAGAACCTCGAAATCGATCGCGACATCGGCCAGCGTTCCGTCGGGTAGGACGACCCCGCCGTGGCTGGTCCCCGTCTGGATGCTGATCTTGCTGATCCCGACGAGGGCCCCGCGGCGGGCGTCGAATCCGCGCATGAAGACGTCGAGGTCCTCGGGGGTGCTGTTTTTCTGCCCGACCTCGCCGATTTCGCCGCCGATCGAGATCGTCACGCCCTTCGGCTCCCGCTCGCGGATGAAGCGGGCGAAGTCGGCGCAGAGCTCGTAGTTCAGCCGCTGCTGTTCGTCCAGGGTCGCCTTTGAGAGGTCGACGAGGGTCGAGGTGTCGATGTCGATGTTGCAGAACCCGGCGGCAAGGGCCTCCTCGACGAGATCGCGGACGGCTGTGACCTCGGCCTCGGGCGCGGCGGCGTACTTCTTGGCCGAAACCTGGAAGTGGTCGCCTTGGAGGAAGAGGGGGCCCCGGAACCCCTCGCGGATCGCCGCGGCCAGGACGGCCGCCGCGTACTCGGCCGGCCTCTGGTCCGTGTAGCCGATCTCGCTCCGGGCGATCTCGAAGATGAGCGCCCCGACGTCGCGGGCCCGGGCGGCCCGAAAAACGGCCCGGGCGGAATCGTAGGTCATCATCCGGAGGTTGATGGCCGGGACGGTATGGGGCTTCGCAACCTCTCCCCGTCCGCGGGCCAGATAGAAATCATGGATGGAGGCCGGCCGGATGCCGAGCTCTTGGGCGGTTTCCCAGATGAGCCAGCGGGCCGCGGCCTTGGCCTCGCCGTCGCCGAAGACGGCCTCGCGGACGATCCCGTCCATCCGTCCGGCCAAGGCTTTTTCGTCGAAAATCGAAAAGCCGCCTTCCCTCCCGGGAGCGACGCCGGGAAGGTTCTTAAGAATTTGGTCGATGGCGCTGTTGATCATGACGAGAGTCTCCTTTCCGCCGATGCGCGAAATGGGGGAAGCGTCCAGTATACCAGAAAAGACGGGCCCGGGAAGACGCGCCTCAGCGCCTTTTGTCCTTTTTCCCCCTGCCCAGGATGCCGCCGCTCAGAAACAGCCCGGCCCCCAGGACGAAGCCGAAATTGTACCAGCCGCCGTTGTTGTGGACCTCGTAGAGATTGACCTTCTTGGAGAAGAGCGAGACGATGAACGTGATCGGCGAAATCAGGCCGTGCCAGAGGCCTTTCCAGAATCCGGCGATCTTGTCGTCCTTGCCCGGCGTCTTGGCCGCGCTGTTGGGTCCGGGAGCGCAGGCCGCAACGGCCAGAAAGGCGACGGCGAGAACGAGCACCCAGGCGATTCGCGTTCGAAGGCTCATGAGTCCTCCATTTCGAGGTATTTATACGACAAGGCCGGGGGCGGGTTCAATCCGCCCCTTCCCGCTCGCCCGGCCGCCCCTCCTCTTCGTACGCCGGCCGGCCGTCGCCGATATTCCGGAAGCCGCTCCTCAGCGGCTGAGGAGAAACCGGTTCCAGAGGGCGTCGGGGATGAAGAGGGCGAGGAGCGTCCCTTCGCGCAAGCCGTAATACTCGACTTGATGGCTGTCGCCGAGCGCGGGCAGCAAGAGCGAGGCGTTTTCGTCCGAGGCGATGACCAGGGCGGCATCCCTCAGCGTCCCCGCGTCGGCCGGATTTTTCCAATAGCCGACGTTCTGGTAACCGCGAAGGGACCAAGGAAGAGGCCATTGCTCGTAAGGCCCGGCGACGACCTTGATGAGAAGAGACTTTTTGGCTGGATGGACGGCGGCCAAGTCCTCGACCCGCCGGACGAGCTTGAGAAAATCCGGGCTCGTCTGGGCGTACACGTATGGATTTCGAGGGTCGGCGGGATAGCGGATATTCGCCCGGTAATTCTGGAGGCCGAGATGGGCCAGGCCGGCGGCGAGAAGGACGAGGACCGCGGCTTTCAGAGCGGGCTTTCGGGCCGCCCTGATGAGGAAGGCGCCGCCGATTCCGGCCAGGAGAAGCCAGCCCGTGTAAAAGGCGAGGACGTTCCAGGGCGTCTTGTAGGGAAGAAGGAAAAACGTCCCGGTCGTAAGACCCGCGTAGACGGCGACATAGAGCCCCAGGCGGCGGCCGGCGATGCTTTCCGACCGGCGGGCGATGATCGCGGCGAGGCCGACGAGGGTGAGGACGAAGACCGCCCCTTCGCTCCAGACGAGCCCGCCGGATTTCGAGAAGACGAGAATCCCCAGATAATAGCCCAGGGGATGGGCATGAAGCGACGGGGCGGCGCCCTTGGCGAAATAGTCCTTGAAGGCCGTCACGGCGTCGACCGGTCCGTCGAGGTTTCGGCCCAAGGAGGAGTAAAGGACCGCGGCCGCGGCGAGGAAGGCCAAGAGGGCGAGGAAGACGTGTTCTCCGCTGATTTTAAGCCGGACCGCCGGCCCGAAGGCTGTTTTCCCTCGAAGGCGGCCGGCCAGGAAGATCGAGACGACCGCGGCCGGGATGATGATGACCGAGGTTTCCTTCGTGGCGAAAAGGAGGCCGGCCGACAGCCCGGCGGCCATGGCCGCCAAGGATGAGAGCCGCTCGGTATAGCGCCAGAGGCCGACGAGGAGGGCCAGGGCGAAAAAGGCGAAGAGCGCCTCGTGGATGTAGAACCGGCTGTAATAGGTCATGGCCGGCGAAAAGGCGGCCAGCAGGGCGGCCAAGGCGGCGGCGCCGGGGTGGAGGCTCGTCCCGAAGGAAAGGCACAGGGCGACGAGCCCAAGGCCGAAGACGGCCGGGACGAGGCGGAGCGTCGCTTCGTCGAGGTCGGCGAGCGTCGCCCGCCCGCGGGCGTAGGCCGAAGCGAGGGTCGCATAGTAGAGGCTCGGCCCATGGTGGTCGGATTTGTCGTAGGCGTATTCTCCTCTCTCGAGGAGAGCGCCGAACTTGACGGCCTGATTGGCCTCGTCATGATGCATCGGCCGGAGGCCGAGGCTCGGGAAGCGGAAAAGAGCGGCCGCGGCCAGGGCGGCGAGGACGAGTCCCCGATATGAGGTCTTCGTCATTTGGGGGGGGTGCCGTAGACCTCCACTTCGACGTAGTGGTTCATGTCGTTCGAGGTATTCCCGCCGGACCAGAGCCGGATGTAGCGCCCCTTGGCGCCCTTGGGGTCGATGAGGCGGCCCTCGTTGGTTTCGATGTATTCTTTGTCCCTTCCCAGGCCCAGGCCGAGGGTGTTGTCATGGTCGTTGTTGAAGATCGTCGTCACGCCCTTGAGAAAATCCTTGTCATCTGAGACCTGGACGGCGACATCGCGGTAGACTCGGGCCTGGCCGTGATAGTGCCAGACGAGGACGGCGTGGAGGGTCGAGGAGGCCCCGAGGTCGATCTGAACCCATTGGCCGCCGGGTCCAAGCTCGACAAAATACCCGTCCTCGCCCGATTTCTCGCCGTCGGTGAGGAACGAAAGCTCCCCGATGACGGGCTGCATGTCGCTCGACGTGACGGCTTTCTTGGCCGAGAGGATGATGGTCCCCATGGGGACGAAGAAGGGACCGCGGGGTTTTCCGGTGACGACCTCGAGGTTGGGCGTCTTGATGTTGCGGGGAGTGCCGATGAACATCGGCTTGGGAAGCTGGAGCTTGAGCTCTTCCTTCGACGGGTCTTGGGGCGAGCCGGAGGCGAAGACGGCCGCGGCGGCGACGAAGCTGAAGAGGGATATGATAGTCAAGGCGTGTTTATTCATAAGAATACTCCTCCTTACTTATCTTAGCCTGGGGGGAGGCTGGCTTTCAAGCCAATAGGCCGGGATTGAAGATCCGGACGCTGCCGTAGCCGGCGACGGCGCAGGCCCAAACTTCGGGATGGCGGCGGCAGAAGTCCTCGACCTCGGCCGCGTCCATGACCAGAAAGGCGGTCGAGTAGGCGTCGGCTAGGGCGGCGGACGGATGGGAAGCCCACGCGGCGAGATGGCCCTGAGCCGGAAGTCCGGTCCGGGGGTCGAGAATGTGCTGTCCCTTGACCTCCTTCCCCGAGCCGCTCAAGGCCCGGCCGGCGAGGAGGACTTGACCCGGCGTTTCTGGCCATCCGCCGCCCGCCCCCACCGGCCAGCCCTTTAAATACGGGGACACATAACTTAATTGTACACTTTTTAGGACAGATAAGGTATGTGTCCCCGTATTTTCCGGGGAC
>VGJF01000251.1 GCA_016867585.1 Candidatus Aminicenantota bacterium
ACCGGTTCTACATTGGTAACGACGGGGGGACGGCCCTGACCCACGACCACGGAAAAAGTTATCTCTTCTACGACAATCTCCCCCTGAGCCAGTTCTACGCCGTCGGCGCGGACACGCGCGATCCCTACTGGGTGTACGGCGGCCTCCAGGACAACGGCAGCTGGGGCGGCCCCTCCAACAGCCGCGACGCCGCGGGCATCCTCACCGACCACTGGTACCGGATCGGCGGCGGCGACGGTTTCTACACGCCCGTCGACCCCTTCGACTGGCGCATCGTCTACGCGGAGAGCCAACAGGGTTACATCAACCGGGTCGACGTGGAGACCCGGCGGGCGACCTCCATCCGGCCGCGCAAGGCGAACATCCTCAACTACGCCGACTATGTCACCCGGGAGCTTCTTGAACTCCAGAAAGAAAAGGGGTGGGGCGACGACAATCCTTTCCGCTTCAATTGGAGCAGTCCCATCATTCCTTCCATCCATCAGCCCGGGGTCGTGTACTTCGGCGGCAACTTCCTGTTCAAGACGACCGACCGCGGCGACTCCTGGACGATCATCAGCCCGGATCTCAGCACCGCGGACCCCGTCAAGATCGACCGGAACACGGGAGGCCTGACCCCGGACGTCACGGGGGCCGAGAACCATTGCACAATCGTGACGATCTCGGAATCCCCGATGAACCCGGCGGTCCTCTGGGCCGGGACCGACGACGGCAACATCCAGGTGACCCGCGACGGGGGGAAGAGCTGGACCAACGTCCGGCCGAACCTCAAGGGCGCGCCCGAAGGCCTCTGGGTCAGCCGGGTCGAGGCCTCACGCTTCGAGGCGGGCGTCTGTTACATCACCCTCGACGGCCATCGTAGCGACAACTTCGCGCCCTGGGTGTTCAAGACGGCCGACTTCGGGAAGACCTGGGCCAGCATCGGAGGGGGCCTGCCCGACGGCCAGGTCGCCTACGTCATCCGGGAGGACTTCGTCAATCCCAGCCTCCTCTTCCTCGGCACGGAGTTCGGGATCTTCGTCTCGACCGACGGCGGGAAAGCCTGGACGCGGTTCATGAACGGCCTCCCGACGGTCGCCGTCCACGACATCCTCATCCATCCCGTGTTCAAGGACCTCATCATCGGGACCCATGGGCGCGGCATTTGGATCTGCGACGATATCACGGCCCTAGAGCAGATGAACGCGGCGGCGGTCTCGGCGCCGGCCCACCTCTTCGACCAGCGGGCGGCGACCCAGTGGATTCCGATCAGCCGTGGCGGATCGCGAGGCCAGTTCCTCTTCCAGGGGAATAATCCGCCCCGAGGGGCCCTCATTCACTACCATCTTGGCGCGGGTCTCGAAGAGGCGACACTGGAGATCTCGAACCTCGACGGGAAGGCGTCGTTCACGACGAAGCTGGAGGGGAAACACGGCCTCAACCGCTTCGTTTGGGAGTTCAGGTTCGGCCCTCCGGAGCTCACGGCCGGAGAACAGGGCCTCCTTGACAAGTTCGTCAAGGAGCCCGCGTGGGAAGAAAGGGTGCGGCTGAACGAAGAGCTCGAAAGGTCCCTGACGGCCCGGGGGAGGAGATATGCGGGCGTCAACACCCGAACGGGAAAGCTCAATGACATCCCGGCGGAACCGGGAGCCTATAAAGTGACTCTCAAGGCGGCCGGCCTGACCCTGGTCAAACCCCTGACCGTCCGGCAGGACCCTATCCTTGGGAGTCGGACCCCGGCGTCTCGTTGAAGGCCAACAGAAATCCTTAAAGCGATATCGGCGAAAAACGAGGAGGGCTCACGTGAGAGAAAACAGTCGGTCTCAGGTGTTCGGGATGGTCCTGGTTTCTACGGTCATTCTGGCCTTCGGGCCCGCGGCCTGCACGTCGGGAAAGAGCACGGCTCTCCGAAGGGCTTACAACGGCCCTTATGAAGGTCCTTATCTCAACCGCGTGGCCTTCCCCATCGGGGGCATCGGGGCCGGCATGTTCTGCCTGGAGGGCACGGGGGCCATCTCCCACATGTCGGTCCGCAACGTCATCAAGTTCTTCAATGAGCCCTGCGCGTTCGCGGCGATCACCGTCAAGGGCGAAACGAACACGGCCCGGGTCCTTGAGGGCCCCGTTCCCGGCTGGAAGCTTTTCGGGGCCGCCGGAGCGGGCAACGGAGCCTCGGGATCGAGCTTCGGGCTGCCGCGCTTCGGGAAGGCTTCCTTCCTGGCCCGCTTCCCCTTCGCCACGATCGCCCTCTCCGATCCGGCCGTCCCGCTGGAGGCGACCCTGACCGGCTGGAGCCCTTTCATCCCCGGCAATCCCGACGACTCGAGCCTCCCCGTCGGGGGGCTCGAGTACACGTTCCGAAACCCCGGCCGCACGGCCGTCGAGGCCGTGTTCTCCTTCAACACCAAGAACTTCATGGCCGCCGGTTCGAAGCGGGACGGCATCGGGGCCATCCAGGGCGGTTTCGTCCTTTTCGACAAGGGCACGGACGAGAAGCCGTCGGAGGCCGGGTCCCTGGCCGTCTTTGTGGACGACCCGGGCGTCGTCGTCGACCACGGCTGGTTCCGGGGCGGCTGGTGGGACGCGCTGACCCTGGCCTGGAGGAACATCCAGGAGGCCCGGCCGGTCGCCAATCCTCCGCTCGAGGGGCCCAGCCCGGGCGCGTCGCTCTTTGTCCCCCTGACGATCGAGCCGGGGGCCGAGAAGACCGTCAAGCTCTTGATCGCCTGGTACGTCCCCTTGACCGACCTCCGCTACGGCCGGGATCCCGCCGGGAGCTCCCAGGTCGAGGCCCAAGCCTGCTGTTCGTCGCCCTACCACGTTCCCTGGTATGCCGGGCGATTCAACGATGTCCACGACGTCGCCGAGTATTGGCGGTCCAAGTACGCCCGGCTCCGGGAGAAATCGGCGCTCTTCCGGGACGCCTTCTACGACTCGACCCTTCCGCCCGAGGTCCTCGAGGCCGCGGCCGCCAACCTGACCATCCTCAAGTCGCCGACCGTCCTCCGCCAGACCGAGGGGCGCCTGTGGTGCTTCGAGGGCTGTTCGGACGAAAGGGGGTGCTGCCACGGCTCCTGCACCCACGTCTGGAACTATGCCCAGGCCCTGCCGCACCTTTTCCCCTCCCTCGAACGGACCCTCCGGCGGACCGAGTTCAATGAGAGCCAGGACGAGCGCGGCCATCAGACCTTTCGCTCGGCCTTGCCCATCCGGCCGGTGGCCCACGACTACCATGCCGCGGCCGACGGCCAACTCGGGGGCATCATGAAGGTCCACCGGGAGTGGCGCATCTCGGGGGATGAGGCTTGGCTCAAGGAGATCTGGCCCAAGGTCAAGCTCGGCCTCGATTACTGCATCCGGACCTGGGATCCGCGCGGCCGGGGAGTTCTCGAGGAGCCGCACCACAACACTTACGACATCGAGTATTGGGGGCCGGACGGCCACTGCGGCAGCTTCTATCTCGGGGCCCTGAAGGCGGCCGTGGAGATGGGCCGGGCCCTCGGCGAGGACGTCACCCGTTACGGGGAGATCCTCGAGAGGGGCATCCGCTTTCTCGAGACCGAGCTCTGGAACGGGGAGTATTTCTTCCAGAAGATTCAGACCGAAGGGCTGGACGCCGTCTACGAGCCCCTCGACTACTCAGCCAACGGGCCGGGCTACAAGGATATCGTCGGGCTGCTCAATCGGGAGGGCCCCAAGTACCAGTATGGGACGGGCTGCCTCGCCGACGGGGTTTTGGGCGCCTGGATGGCCGAGGTCTGCGGAGTGGGCGGAATTCTCGATCCCGACAAGGTCCGCAGCCATCTCCTCGCCGTCCACAAGTACAACCTCAAGCGCGACCTGAGCGATTTCGCCAATCCCCAGCGGCCGGCCTTCGCGGCCGGAAGGGAAGGAGGGCTTCTCCTCTGCACGTGGCCTCGCGGCGGCGAGCTGGCCCTGCCGTTCGTCTACAGCAACGAGGTCTGGACGGGCATCGAATACCAGGTCGCCTCCCACCTGATGCTCATGGGCCGGGTCGAGGAAGGCTTGGAGATCGTCCGCGTCTGCCGCGACCGCTACGACGGGGTTGTCCGCAACCCCTTCAACGAGTACGAGTGCGGCCACTGGTACGCCAGGGCCATGAGCAGCTACGGGCTTCTCCAAGGCCTGACCGGCGTCCGCTACGACGCGGTCGAGAAGGCACTCCACATCGACTCCCGAGTGGGCGACGATTTCCGAACCTTCCTGGCGACCGCCTCGGGCTTCGGGACGGTCGGCCTTAGGAAAGGCCGGCCCTTCGTCGAGATGAAGTCCGGCGCCCTTGACGTCAAGGATGTCTACGTCTCCGGCGTGAAGACAGGGCTCTGAGGCGCGCCTATAAGGGCCTGCAATCCCCCCCCCGCGACGTTCGTCGTCCAGAAGCGGGGGGGGCGGAAAAGGAATTTCGCTGAAATCCTGAAGCCTTTAAGGCCGATACGAGCCGGACTTCGCCTCATTGCCTCCGGCGCTGGCACCTCGGACAATAGAACGCCGCCCGGCCGCCGACGACGATCCGCCGAATCGTCCCGCCGCAGCGGCGGCAGGCCTCTCCCTTGCGGCCGTAGACCTTGTGGCGGGTCTGGAAATCGCCGATCCCGCCGTCCACGCTCCGGTAGTCCCGCACACTCGACCCTCCGGCGGCGATC
>VGJF01000252.1 GCA_016867585.1 Candidatus Aminicenantota bacterium
CAATATTCACTTATTCCTATAGGATTTATAATCTGGAGGCCGGGCCCTTGTCAACGGGGGCCTCCCCGGGGCTCGGTCCGCGTTCCGGCGTTGACGCCCCCCGGCCGTTCTGTTATGAAAGACGCGAAGGCCGCGACTGAATCAGCACGGACGAATCGGCCCGAGATTGCATGAGGCGTATCTTATTGGTTTTAAATAAAATAGAATAACGGAAGCCGTTTTGTGCCCCCATCTGAACGTCGGACCGGCCGAGACGGAACTTTTCAGCTCCGGATTTCGTCTTTCCGGTTGAAGTGAGTGATATTGGAAGACATCATTCGCCAATGCCTGGACGGCAAGGAAGGAGCCTGGAAGATGCTGGTCGACCTCTTTTCTAAGAGGATCTTCAACCTGGCCTATCAGTTCGCCGGCAACTCGCAGGAGGCCGAGGACCTGACCCAGGACATCTTCATCAAGCTCTACCGGAGTCTCCCGAGGTACGGCTTCGGGCGAAATTTCTCCGCCTGGTTCCTGACCCTGGCCAAAAACCACCTCATCGATGAATACCGCCGGACGAAATGGGAGAAGCGGAACCGGGACGACTACGACGACTGCCTCCGGGCCGCCGCCTCGGACACCGGAGATCCGGAGGCCGTTCTCGCCGTCGAGGAGGCCAGACGGACCCTCTGGCAAGGTTTGAACCGCCTCTCCGCCGACGTCCGCATGGCCGTGATCCTCAAGGAGATCCAAGGCCAAAAGTACGAAGACGTCGCCGAGATCATGGGCCTTCCGGTCGGGACCGTGAAGTCCAGGATCAACCGGGGACGCCTCCAGCTGGCCCGCCTCATCCGGTCGGACAAGGGGAGCTCTCATGCGATGTGACCGCGTTCAAGACCTCCTGCCGGCATACACCGAAAACGACCTGGCGGCCGCGGACAGGAGCCTTGTCGAGGGCCATTGCGGGTCTTGTCCGGACTGCGCCGCCTGGCTGGCCGCTCTCCGGGAGGCCGACGGGGCCTTGGCGGGTTTTCCCGAAGTCGAGCCCGGACCGGCCCTGCTCGAACGCCTCTACCGCCTCCCCTCGGAGACGGTCCGGAGGCGGCCGGTCCTCGAGTTTTTCCTGCGGCCGTCGCTCCAGCCCGTTTTCACCGCCGCGGCGGTCCTGATGACCCTGCTTTCGCTGTACTTTTTGAATCCCGACCGCAGAGCCTTCGACCGGACCGTCGTCCGCCAATTCCACCGCGGCCTCAGCCGGGTCGAAAAGCTCTACGTCGGAGCCGGGGCCGTCACGGACAGCCTCGGCGCCTATGCCGGCAGCGTCTTCACCGCCCTGAAAGCCATGAATCCCTTGGAACGCAACAAGGAATGACTCCACTCTCGAACACCTTAGGAGGCATCGCATGACCGACAAAATCATCATCCAGAAAAGGCCGCCGAAATCTCCCGCCGCGGCCGGCATCCTGTCCGGATTCTTCCCCGGGGCCGGCTGCCTGTATAACGGCCAGATCGAGAAGGCGATCCTTTACATCGTCATCTTCGCCGGCTTGGTGACTTTCCAGACCCGGGCCTTCTCCCCCCAGCCGTTCTCGGGGCTCATTCTCGGGTTTTTTTACGTTTTCCAGATCATCGACGCCGTCAACGGGGCCAAGGAGATCAACCGCCGGGCCTGGCTCGAGAACGGCGCCGAGAAGCCGCACCCGGAGAAGCCCCCGACGCCCGGAACCGCCGGCACCCAAGGCTCGATCTTCTGGGGGGCCGTCCTCGTCGGCCTAGGGGTCGTCGTCCTCCTGGCCAACTTCAACCTCCTCGATTTCGACCGGATCTTCGACTTCTGGCCCGTCATCGTCATCGTCATCGGGGTGAAGATGGTCGCCGACTATTTCTCGAAAAAGAACGCCTGAGGAAAGGAGGCATCCGCCCATGGCCCGCCGCAAAGACCCTCTCATCTGGGGGATCATCCTCATTCTCGTCGGTTTCGTGTTCATCCTGGAAAACTTCGACATCGACGCCTGGAACTTCGCCTGGAAGCTCTGGCCCGTCATCCTCATCGTCTGGGGAGCCAACAAACTCCTGGCCGGCCTGGCGGCCAAAAAGAACGGGAAAATCGACCTTCCGCCGCCCGGTCCGCCGGCGCCGCCTCAGGCCTGACCATGAAAGCCCGGGAAGTCGTCCTCGCGATCCTCATCATCCTCGCGGGGACCGCCGTCAGCCTGGTCAAGTCCGGCCGGATCGGCTGGGATGGGGACGTCGGGGATTTCGTCTTTTCCCGGGGAGAGGAATTCGTCTTCGAGGACGTCCTGGAGATCGACCCGCCTCTCCCCGGCCGAATCGAGATCCTCAACGCCCGCGGATCGGTGACCGTCGAAGCCGCCGAGACCGATACGGCCGCCGTCGGTTTCAAGAAACGGATTGTCCGGCGGACGCGGGAAGAAGCTGAACAGCTCTCCGGCGAATTGAAGATGATCGTCAACCGGACCGAGGATCGTCTCATCCTTTCGACGAACCGGGAGGATTTCCGCCGCCGGACGTTCGAAACGGATTTTCAGGTGGCCGTCCCCGCCGGATCTTCCGTCCTCATCAAGAACAGCCGGGGCCCGGTCCGAACGACGGGCACGGGCCCGACCGAGATCTCCAATTTTCGGGGCGACGTCGTCGCCGCCTCCGTCGGCGGGACGCTCGTCCTCGAGGCAAGCTACGGGAGCGTCACCGTCGACGGCGTCCATGGCCAGGCCCGATTGACCTGCCCCCAATCCGACGTCGTCGTCAAGAACGTCCAAGGGGACCTCGTCATCGACCATTGCTACGGCCGGATTCGGGTCGAAAACGCGTCCGAACGGCTGACCATCAACGGCCGCCACAGCAAGGTCCTCGCCCGGAACATCGGCGGCGAGGCGGAAATCCGGACGACGTACGAACCCGTCACCGTGATCCAAGGCCGGGACGTCATCATCCGGGGCCACCACAATGCCGTCACGATCACCGACACGACGGGGACGTGCGACATCGCCAACGAGTACGGCTCGGTCCGCCTCGACAACCTCGCCGGGGACGTCAAGTTCCAGGGCCGCAAGGCCGGTTTCGTCGGCCGGGGCGTCCGGGCCGGAACCCTGTCCATCGTGACGAGCTACGAAAACGTCGACCTGCGCGGATTCACGGGCGAGGCGACGATTTCCGTCGGCCATGCCGCCATTCTCCTCGAGCCCGAGGAGATCACCGGTCCCCTGACGGTCGAGGGAAATCGCGCCGACATCCGCTTCCTGTGGCCGGCCGAGGCGAGGAATCCTTTCGAGGCCGAGGCCCGCCAGGGAACGATTTTCTGGGGCCTGGCCCTCCCTCCCTCGTCGGCGACGACCAACGGGACGCCGATCACCAAGGCTTTTCTCGAGGAGACGGGGCGCCCGGCCGTCGTCCTGCGGACGACCTACGGCGACATCCGCGTCGAGGAAAGCCCGCGCCGCCCCTCCTGACGAGGGCGGCCCTCACTTCTTGGCGTAGATCCGCTCGGCCAGGCAGCCGTTGATCTTGATGTTGAAAAAGGAAATGAGGTTCGTCAGGTCCTTCTTGTATTTCGTGACGTAGCGGACGAAATCGATCTCCATCTTGAACCGGAGCAGGTTTTCGAACTCGCCGACCTCGTCGTGAAGCTCGATGAGATAGTGATTGATCGAGCGGTACTGGGCGTTGATGTCGATGAGATCCCTGTCCCCGACCTTGGCGAAGTCGATCACGGGCGGGATGGACTCGAGGATCGAGGCGCATTCGCCATGGAGTTCGGCGACGGATTCCTGGATTTCCTGGAAAAAGGATTTGTACTCCAGGGGCCTTTTGAGCTTGTCCTCGGCCCGGTCGACGAGCTTGTCGCTCTGGTCGCGGAGCGAGGCGATGTGCTCCCGGATGCCGAAGTACTTCCGCCGCGGATTGAGGAGGTCGATGAAGTTCCGACCGATGTAGATCTTGTCCTCGTAGCGGGTCAGCAACTCCATCGGGGCATGGGTGTAGTACTTGATCTCATAACGGCGCCCCCCGGAATCCCTCTCCCGGAGCCGGGCCAGGACGAGGCAATGGTTCTGCTCGACAAAATAGCTGTTGACCGTCAGGACGACGGAGTAGAGAGCCAGATCCCGGATCAGGACGTCCTTGAGATAATTGAGGACGGCCTCCTTATGGGTTACGAACCAGGTCAGGCTTTCGTTCAGCCCCGGCTGGAGGACCGAGTAGGACGGCGAGAGGAGATGGAGGACGGGGCCGACGCCGAGCTCGAGGTAGAGGTTCTTGCCCGCCTTGTGGTGGAGGTCGTCGAGGGCCATCGGCCGGAGCGGCGGCAAATTCGAGGCGTCGAGCTTGGCGAGTTCCTCGACTTCGTTCATCGGCCGTCTCCTTGGCTGTCCGCGGCCGAGTGTATCACCGCCCCCCGAAAAAAGCAATCCATTCTGGTCGAGGAGGCCGGAATCGCGTATCATAGGCCCATGAAACGCGCCATGGTCGCCCTCGTCCGCACCCGGCCGGAGACCGTCCTCGACGACGCCGTCCGGGCCTTCGAGCTTGGCGGCGGCCCGACCGCCCTCGACCCCGCCGCCCCCGTCATCCTCAAGGACAACATCAGCTGGCATTATCCCTTTCCCTCGGCCAAC
>VGJF01000253.1 GCA_016867585.1 Candidatus Aminicenantota bacterium
GACCGTCAGGACGAGGAGGACCGGCATGGCGGACGGTCAGCGGTGCTCGAGGACGATGCCTTCGGCGATGTTGGCCACGTCTTCGCAGCGGTCCGTGGCCTTCTCCAGGAACTCGAGGATGTCCTTCCACTTGATGAGCTCGAGGGGGTTTCTCTCCTCCCGGAAGAGGCGGGCGACCGTGCTCCGGCGAATGAAGTCGGCCTGGTCCTCGAGCCGGTTGATCTCGACCGTCAGCTCGAGGATCCGATCGGGCTCGCGGAATTTCCGGAGGAGTTTGATCATCTCCCGGACGAGCTTGGCGCTTTCGAGCAGGACGTCGGCCAGCCGGCGGGCCTCCGGGGGGGCGCACTCCGGGCAGAAGAGGTCGATCCGGGAGCCGGCCGCCTCGGTCATGTCCAGAATGTCGTCGAGCCGGACGGCCAGGGCGTGGATCTCGTTCCGGTCGAAGGGCGTGACGAACGTCTTGTGGAGGTGGGACATGAGGCCGTGGACGAGCTGGTCGGTCTGGTGCTCGATCGTCTTCAGTCTCTGGGAATTCAGCCCGAGATCCTTGGGGGAATCCAGCATCGTCTGGACGACCTCGACGCCGTCGACGATCCCGGCGCAGATTCTGTCGAAAAAGTCGAAGAAAACTTCGTCCCGCGGAATGATCGATTTCAGCCCTCTCATCTCTCCTCCCCGGCGGCATCGCGGGCCGAAAGGCGGCTTTCGAGGCCCCGGCCCTCTCCCGGCCGAAACGCCGGCCGGAGCCCCGGGTCATCCAAAGCCGCGTCCGTTCAGCCCTTCGAGAGCGGGATTATAGCAAAGGCCGGCGGCCGGCGTCGACAGGTCTCCGGAATCATGCTATAAAAACCCGGGAATGCCATGAACGAAGAATCGGGGTCGGAGTCCTCGGCCAAGGAAGCATCCTCCCTGGAGGCTTCCCGGCGCGAGAAGTCCGCGGCCGCCCTCGGCTCCGTCGCCGCCGCCGTCTGCCTGACGGCGATGAAAATCGTCGTCGGCCTGATCACCGGGTCGCTCGGGATCCTGGCCGAGGCGGCCCATTCCGGCCTCGACCTCGTCGCCGCCGCCCTGACCCTGGTCGCCGTCCGTCTGTCGAGCCGGCCGGCCGACCGGACCCACACCTACGGCCACGGCAAGGTCGAAAACTTCTCGGCGATGATCGAGACGGCCCTCCTCCTCCTGACCTGCGTCTGGATCGTCTACGAGGCCGTCCGCAGGCTCTTCGTCCGCCACGTCGAGGTCGAAGCCTCATTTTGGGCCTTCGCCGTCATGGCCGTTTCGATCGGCGTCGACATTTCGAGGGCCCGGATGCTCAACCGGATGGCCCGCAAGCACCATAGCCAGGCCCTCGAGGCCGACGCTCTCCATTTCTCGACCGACATCTGGTCCTCGGCCGTCGTCATCGCCGGCCTGGGGTTCGTTTGGCTGGCCAAGGCCGCCGGGCTTCCCTGGCTGGCCAAGGCCGACGCCGTCGCCGCCTTGGGCGTTTCGGCCATCGTCGTGACGGTCAGCCTCCGCTTGGGCCGCAAAACGGTCGCCGACCTCCTCGACGGCGTGCCGGCGAACCTGCGCGAAGAGGTCGTCCGGGCGGCCCATGTCCGCGGCGTCCTCGAAGTCCGCCGGGTGCGGATTCGGCGAAGCGGCCCGGAAATCTTCGTCGACCTCGTCCTCATCGTCGGCCGCCACGAAGCCTTCGAGCGCGCCCACGAAATCTCCAACGTCGCCAAGGCTTGCGTGCTCCGGGCCCTCGGCGCTCCGTCGGCCGACATCACCGTCCACGTCGCCCCGAGCCGGGAGGCGGACGAGGACCTGTCCTCCCTGGCGAGGACGACGGCCGCCCGCCACGGCCTGGCCGCCCATGACGTCCGCGTCTTTGAAGCCGGCGGCCAGCCCGCCCTCGACCTCCATCTCGAAATCAAGGAGGCGGCGGACGTGGCCGAGGCCCACGCCCGGGCGACGGCCTTCGAGGAGGATGTCCGCCGGGAAAGGCCCGGCCTCGGCCGGATTTTTTCCCATCTCGAGCCGGTCGCGGCCGCCTCGCCCGCCGTCTCCCCGGCCGGCGTCGAGGCGGCCCGGATCCGGCGAGTCATCGCCGAAGTCGCCCGGATGATGGGCGTCCGGTGCGATCCCCACGAGATCCAGATCGAGGAGGTTGGGGGCCGGCTGGCCGTCTCGTTCCACTGCACCCTCGACCCGGCGACCGGCCTCGGCGAGGCCCACGCCCTGACCGAGCGCTTCGAGCACGCCCTCCGGGCCGGCGTCCCCCGCCTGGCCCGGGTCCTGATTCACATCGAGCCGCCGGAGGCGCCCTGACCGCGGCCCACGTGCCGGCTCACGTTGACCCCGCCGGGACCCTATGCTATAAGCGTCTTTTAACGCCCCCCGGAGAGATGCCGAATGGCCAGTCCGCTCTTCCGCACCAAGCCCTTGGCCCGCCTCCTGGCCGATACCGAAACCGAAGCCCACAAACTCCGCCGCAGCCTCGGCGTCTGGGACCTCGTCGCCCTGGGCATCGGCTGCATCATCGGCGTCGGGATCTTCGTCCTTCCCGGGGTCGAGGCGGCCAAGCACGCCGGGCCGGGAATCATCCTGTCGTTCGCCATCGCCGGCGTGGCCTGCGCCTGCAGCGCCCTCTGCTATGCCGAGCTGGCGGCCATGATCCCGGTCGCCGGTTCGGCCTACACCTACGGCTACGCCACCCTCGGCGAGCTCCCGGCCTGGATCATCGGCTGGGACCTCATCCTCGAATACATGGTCGCCGCCTGCCTCGTCTCGATCGGCTGGTCGGCCTATTTCTCCAATCTCCTCAACAACATCCTCCGGCCGTGGGGCGCGGCCCTTCCCCCCGCCCTGACCAACTCCCCCCTCGACTGGAGCGACACGGCCCATAAGTTCGTCGCGACGGGGGCGGTCATCAACCTCCCGGCCATCTTCATCGTCGCCCTCCTGACCTTCCTCCTGCTCCGCGGGATCAAGGAGAGCTCGCGGATCAACCTCATCATCGTCATCGTCAAGAGCGCCGTCATCCTCTTCTTCATCGCCCTGGCCGCCTGGCACGTCAACCCGTCGAACTGGCAGCCGTTCATGCCCTTCGGGTTCGGCGGGGTCATGACCGCGGCGGCGATCGTCTTCCTGGCCTTCGTCGGCTTCGACGCCGTCTCGACCGCGGCCGAGGAGGCCAAGAACCCCCAGCGGGACATGCCCTGGGGGATCATGGGCTCGCTGGCCGTGGCCACGATCCTCTACATGGCCGTTTCGGCGATCATGACCGGGGTCGTCCCCTACGAAAAACTCGGCGTGGCCGACCCCGTCGCCCTCGTCCTCAACGAGCTTCGGATGCCCTGGGCCTCGGCCATCGTCTCGGTCGGGGCCATCGCCGGGATCACGAGCGTCCTTCTCGTCCTCATCCTCGCCCAGCCCCGGATCCTCTTCGTCATGTCCCGGGACGGCCTCCTTCCGCCGGCCATGTCCCGCGTCCACAAGAGATTCCGGACGCCCCATGTGACGACGATCGTCACCGGCTTCATCGTCGCCGTCGCCTCTGGCCTCCTGCCGATCCGGGTCGTGGCCGAACTCTGCTCGATCGGGACGCTGTTCGCCTTCATCATCGTCTGCGCGGGGGTCGTCGTCCTCCGTTACGCGAGAAAAGACCTCTATCGGCCCTTCAAGGTCCCGCTCTTCCCCTTCCTCCCCATCCTGGGAGCCCTCCTGTGCGCCTATCTCATGGTCAACCTCCCGATCACGGCCTGGGAGCGATTCCTCATCTGGCTCGCCCTCGGGTTGGCGATCTATGCCTTCTACGGCCGGCGGAAAAGCCGGCTGCGGGAAGTCCCTCCGTCTTCCCCATCCCCGCCCGCTCCCTAGGAGAACGCCATGGACTCATTCCTCGCTGGCCTGACCCAATGGGTGGACCGGACCGCGACCAACATCTGGTCCATCCTGCTGTTCGCCCTTCTCGCCGTCGGGCTCCTCTTGACCATCCGGACCCGGTTCATCCAGTTTCGGAAGCTCGGCAGCGGCTTCAAGATCATGTTCGCCGGATGGCTCCATAAAAAGACCGGCGACAAGAAGCGGGAGGGGGACGTCACCCCCTTCCAAGCCCTCTCGACGGCTTTGGCCGCGACCGTCGGCAACGGGAACATCGGGGGGGTGGCGACGGCCCTGGTCATGGGCGGCCCGGGGGCCGTTTTCTGGCTCTGGGTCTGCGGCTTCGTCGGCATGGCGACGAAATACGCCGAGGCCCTTCTCGGCGTGAAATACCGGGAGCACTACCCCGACGGGAAGATCGCCGGCGGACCGATGTACTACATCAAGAACGGCCTCCGCAACAAGCACCTGGCCGCCGTCCTGGCCCCGGCCTTCGCCGTCTGCGGCGCCCTGGCCACCCTTTTCGGGACGGGCAACATGATGCAAGCCAACCAGATGACCCTGGCCTTCAACAGCCAGTTCGGCATCCCCAAGATCGTCTCGGCCGTCGTCATCACCGTCCTCGTCTCGGTCGTCATCATCGGCGGCATCAAACGGATCGGGGCGGTGGCCGAGCTT
>VGJF01000254.1 GCA_016867585.1 Candidatus Aminicenantota bacterium
GTCGACAAGGACCTTTTTCGGACGCGGATGGTCGTCCACCATCTTCCCGGCAAGGGTCAAGGCCTGATCTGGACCCTCGCCGGAGGGGAAAACCGGGACCTCGACCTTCTCCGCCGCCTCCCGGCCGCCGCCGCCCTGGCCGGCATGTTCGACCTGCAGGCCGGAAAGATCCTGGATTGGCTGGATGCCGCCCTGCCGAAAGACCCGTCGGGAAAGCCCGTTCTCTCCCAGGGCCTGGCCGAAGCGGAGGCCAAGGGCGTGCCCCTGAAGAAAATGATTGCCTCCCTGGAAGGGCCTCTGGGATATGTCCTGACCCTGAATCCGGAGAAAAAAATCTCGTTCCCGGCCGGCGACCAGCCCGTCGAGTTCCCGGAGCCGGAGCTGGCCCTGGCCGTTTCGGTCAAGGACTCGACCCTTTTCGACTTCCTGAAGGGCATGATCCCCGGCGCGGCCTTCTCGGAGAAAGACGGCCTGCGCCGCCTCCAGATCACCGCCCCGCCGGCCCCGATTTCCCTGACGCCGACGATCCTGGCCAAAGGCAGCCTCGTCGTCGCAGCCTCGACCTCGGCCCTGGCCGAAACGCTTGTCGAAGGGAAATCGGCAAGCCGCCTGGCCGAGACCGAGGCCTTCCGGCGCCTCAGCCGAGGCCTACCTCTTCGCGGCACCGGCTTCTATTACCTCGGCCCGGGGCTCATGCGGACGGCCATGGAGGTCCTCGGCCGAGCGGCCCCGCCGGCCAAGGGCGCCTCGGCCCCCGACATCGCCGCCCTCATCCGGAGATTCCTTCCCGCCGACCTCGAGCTCCTGGCCGTCGCCCAGAACGGCCCCGAGGGGTTCGTCGGGCTCATGAACCACTCCGTCCCGCTGGAAAAACTCATCCTCCTCCAGATCGTCCCGGCCCTCGCCGTCCCGAAAGCCGGGCGGCCGGACCCGGCCAAGCTCCTCGATTTGCCGAAAATCTGAGCCCGCGGGCCGGCCGATTTCCGGCCGATTTCCGGCCCCCGTCTTTGCGTCGGCCGGCCGTTTGGTTTACAATCCCTCCGGCATGATCGCTCATCTCAAGGGAACGATCCTCGACAAAACGCCCGGCCAGGTCATCGTCGATTGCGGCGGCGTCGGCTACGCCGCGACGATCCCCGTCTCGACCTTCGTCAAGCTGGGCGAGCCGGGCGAGGCCGCCGAGCTCTTCATCCACACCCATCTCACGGACAACGCCCTCCAGCTCTTCGGCTTCGCCGCGGCCGAGGAGCGGGCGCTTTTTCTCAAGCTCATCGGCGTCTCGGGGATCGGGCCCAAGCTGGCCCTCAACGTCCTCTCGGGGATGGCCGTCGGCGACCTCGAAGAGGCCGTCCGGGCGAGCGACGTCGCCCGGATCGCCATGATCCCCGGGATCGGAAAGAAGACGGCCCTCCGGATCGCCATGGAGCTCGTCGACAAGATCGAGAAGAAGGAAAAGCTCCTCGCCGGGAAGGCCGCCCGGCAGGCCGAGGACCTCGTCTCCTCCCTTCTCAACCTCGGCTTCCGCCGCAAGGAGATCGAGCCCGTCGTCGCGGAAACGATCCGGGCCCACAAGGACAAGGACACGGGCTTCGAGAAGCTCCTCCGGGAATGCCTCAAGGCCCTGGCCAAGGTGTGACGCCGTGACGACCTCCCCGCCGACCGTCCTCAATCCCGTCCGGACCCGGGAAGACCTCCTCTTCGAAGACAGCCTCCGGCCGCGGACGTTCGCGGAGTTCATCGGCCAGGAGACGATCAAGGCCAACCTCAAGGTCTTCATCGAGGCGGCCAAGAAGCGGGGCGAGCACCTCGACCACGTCCTCCTCTACGGGCCGCCGGGGCTCGGCAAGACGAGCCTGGCCTATCTCATCGCCAAGGAGCTCAACGTCGGGATCAAGCCGACCGCCGGCCCGGTCATCGAGCGGACGGGCGACCTGTCGGCCATCCTCTCGAACCTCCAGGTCAAGGAAGTCTTCTTCATCGACGAGATCCACCGCCTTCCTCCCCAGGTCGAGGAAATCCTCTACTCGGCCATGGAGGATTTCAGCCTCGACATCGTCATCGGGCAAGGGCCGGCCGCCCGGAGCCACAAGCTGTCGCTCCGGAAGTTCACCCTGGTCGGGGCGACGACGCGGGCGGGGAAGATCACCGCCCCCCTCCGGGGGCGGTTCGGGATCATCCACCGCCTAGACTACTATCGCGACGAGGACATCCGGAAGGTCATCCTCCGGTCGGCCGGCCTCCTCAAGGTCAAGGTCGACGAAAAGGGGGCGGCCGAGATTTCCAAAAGGGCCCGGGGGACGCCCCGGGTGGCCAACCGCCTCCTCCGCCGCGTCCGCGACTTCGCCGAGGTCAAGGGAAAGGGCGTCGTCACGGCCGCCGCGGCCAAAGAGGCCCTCGACCTCATGGAGGTCGACACCCGCGGCCTGGACGACGTCGACCGGAAAATCCTGACGACGATCATCGAGAATTTCGGCGGCGGCCCGGTCGGGATCTCGACCATGGCCGCGGCCATCGACGAGGACAAGGACACGATCGAGTCGATCTACGAGCCCTTCCTCATGCGGATCGGGTTCCTCGAGCGGACGATCCGGGGGCGGAAGCTGACCCGGAAGGCCTACGAGCACTTGGGATTCGCGTATCCCGGCCGGGAGCCCGCTCCGCTCCAGCGGCAGAATAAGCTCTTCAAGGAATGACCTTTACCCAAAGGCCCCAATGGCTATAGAATAGCGGGCGACGGTCAACGTCCTCGACGCCGGGTCGAACATGGGAGAACGGTCCAGATCCGTCCTTGGGATTTTTCCCTTCCTGCTTGCCGGTTTCGTTCTGCTTCCCGCCACGCCTCTTTCTCCGCAAGCCAAGGCAAAGGTCAAGGTCGTCAAGAAGGACGCCGCGGTCAGGGTTGCGCCTTCGGTCACGGCGAGCGTCTTCAGGACCCTTCCCCTCGGCACTGTTTTGGAGGTCGAGGAAAGCGCCGGGGACTGGGTCAAGATCGCCGTCACGTCGGAAATCGGGATCAAGGTCGACGGCTATCTCCGCCGCGAAGATGTCGAGGCGGCCGGAGCGGATCCCCCTCAGCCCCCGCCCAAGGAAAAAACCCCGCCCAAAAAAGACGAGGCCGACAGGAAAATCATTCGCCTCAAGGACGGGAGCCAGATCACAGGAATAATCATCAAGGAAACGCCGCATAGCCTCGACATCGATACCGACTTCGGGAAGCTGTCCATCCAAAGGGAAAAAATCGCCGAGATCCAATCGGCCGCCCCGAGCGAGACCGAGAAACCCCAAGCCAAACTCCCCGACCCGGCGGCGAAAGAGGCGGGCGAGAAGCCCGCCTCGACAACCGAGGTCCGCCTCGGCACGCCGCCCAAGCTGAAGAAAAGGGTCCCGCCTCAGTATCCGGCCCTGGCCTTCAGCCGGAAAGTCGAGGGCATCGTCATTCTCGAGGTGAAAATCGACACCCAGGGAAAGGTCAAGGCCGTCAAGGTTCTCCGTTCAATCGCCGCCCTGGACAAGGCCGCGGTCAAAGCCGTCGAGCAATGGGTCTACGAACCGGTGGTCGTCGAAGGCCGGCCGCGGGAGGCGGTTTTCACCGTGCCGGTCGATTTCAAGATCAACACCTAGCGGAATCTCGGCCGTTCAGCGACGGTAAAGATAGACCGTGTGCTCCGTCCCCTTCTCGTCCGCCAGGGTTTCGGAGGCGACCAGCTTGTCCGCCCATCCCTCGATGGAATAGTTGTGGGAGACGACTCTCGTCCCCGGCTTGAGCCCGGCTTCGAGCTTGGGCCGGAGGAGGAGGTTCGACTCCGGGAGGAGATAGAGGGCCACGACCGTCGCCGGCGAGACGTCCACGGCCGTGGCGTCCTCCTGAAGGAACTCGACCCGCCCGGCGACTCCGGCCTCCTCCGCCCCCGCCCGGCTGTCGCGGATGCGCTCGGGGACGATATCGATCCCGACGCCCCGGGCGCCGTACGTTCGGGCGGCGGTGATGACGATTCGGCCGTCGCCGCAGCCGAGGTCATAGACGACGTCGGCGGCCGTGATTTCGGCCATCTCGAGCATCTTCTCGACGACGGGCATCGGCGTCGGGACGAAAGGAGCCAGGTCGGGGACGTCTTCGCGCCCGTGGGCTCCTTGATACAACTCCAGAAGACCCTGATTGTCGAGACGGAACGAATGGGGAGTCCCTTTGTCGAGGCGGTAGAGCTTGGTCTCGACCCCGTTGGTGAACTCGATATCGTAGGCCGCCTCTCCCGGAAAACGGTCGATCGCGCCGGGAGCCAAAGTCCGTTGCAGGGTCCCCAGGGACGAGAAAATCGGCCGGATGGTGTATTCGACGGCCGCCTCGGTCACGTTGCGGACGGTCGTGTCCCTGACTTCGGTCTCGGCGAACTGTCCCTTCGGCGAGGCGGCGGCGCCTCTTTCTTGAGAACGCGAGGAACAGCCCGGCGCCCAAAGCAACCCGGCCGCGACGAGGGCGGCGGCGAGAAGCTTGCCCGGCGGTTGAAC
>VGJF01000255.1 GCA_016867585.1 Candidatus Aminicenantota bacterium
GAAAGGCGGAGCTTTCTATATAAAAGGGCGGAAATAACGGCGAATCGAGGTGAAGCCGATGATCGACTACACGTTGTCCGACGAGCAGCAAGCTCTCCGGGAGATGGCTAGGGAGTTCGCTTTGAAGGAAATGCGGCCAAACGCCGCCCGGTACGACCAGGGACACGATTTCCCCGCTCCGGTTATGGAGAAGGCCTTCGAAGCCGGATTCCTGACGGCCAGCATCCCCGAAGCCTACGGCGGGGGAGGCCTGTCGCTCCTGGATATGGCCATTCTTTCCGAGGAGCTCGCCGGGGGGTGCCTGGGGATGTTCACGAGCATGATGGCTTGTTCTCTGGCGGCGACGCCGGTCATCCTTTACGGGAGCGAGGAGCAAAAGAAGAACTTCCTCCTCCCGATGAGCCGGGAGATGCGCCTCGCCGCTTTCTGCTTGACCGAGCGTGAGGCCGGCTCGGACGCCGGGGCCGTTAAAACGAGGGCCGTCAAGGATGGAGACGAGTACGTCATCAACGGGGCGAAATGCTTCATCACCAACGGGGGGGTGGCCAGTCTCTACGTTGTGTTCGCCAACACGGCGCCCGCCAAAGGAGCCCGGGGGATCAGCGCCTTCCTCGTTCCCGCCGGCACCCCGGGCCTCGTCGTCGGCAAAGTCGAGGACAAGATGGGTCAGCGGGCCTCGAACACGACCGAGCTCTTCTTCGAGGATTGCCGGATCCCGGCCGAAAACATCCTAGGGAAGGAGCGGCAGGGATTTCTGATGGCTTTGCGGACGTTCGACCAGACCCGCTCCTCGGTCGGGGCGGCCGGCGTCGGCGTCGCCCGGACGGCCATGGAACACGCGATCGCCTACGCCAAGACGCGGCGGGTGTTCGGCAAGGCCCTGGCGAATTATCAGCTGACCCAGGACAAGATCGCCCAGATGGCCATGGACATCCAGGCCGCCCGCCATCTTGTTTGGCACGCCGCCTGGCTGGCCGACCTGGGCCGGTCAAACGGCGCGGAATCGGCCATGGCCAAGTGCTATGCCACGGATATCGCCCTGAGCGTGACCAACGCCGCCGTTCAGATTTTCGGAGGCTATGGCTATATGAAGGATTACCCGGTCGAAAAGCTACTCCGGGACGCGAAACTTCTCCAGATTTACGAAGGGACGAACGAAATCCAAAGGCTCATCATCGCCCGCGAGGTCATCGGGCCGGTCAAGGAATAGAGCCGGCCGGTCGCCGGGCGGCGGATTATTCGGTGAAGTATTCGGGGACGAGTCCCAACGTCTCGACGCCCGCGGCTTTGCAGGCATCGATGAGGTCGATGACGAGATTGTAGGGGACGGTCGCCTCGGCCCGGAGAAAGATCGTCTTGTCGGCCCGGACCGAATACTGGCGGCGGAGTTCCTCTCCAGCGGCCCTGATATCGGCGAAGTTTTCCTTGTTGATGTCGACGGTCAGGTCTTTCTTTAAGGTGACGACGATCAGGCCCACGGGCTGGGAGCCCGAGGTGTCGGACGATGTTTCGGGCAGCTTGACATCGATCCCCCTCTGGACGAGGGGCGTGATGACCATGAAAATGATCAGCAGGACCAACAGAACGTCGCACAAGGGGACGACATTCGGCTCGGCTTTGGCCATATCCGTTCCTCCTTCGTTGTCCTCGGACAAAAGTCTCGGAGAAGAAATCATTGTATGCCATCGGCGGCCCGAAGTCAATGACGAGGGTCTCCCTGGACTCCGGGGGATACGGTTCGTGGCCTAATTCTACCATTCCCGGCCGCCGGCAAGTATAATACAGAGCTTATCGTTCGCGAGGCGGCCCCGGATTGGACAAGACAAGCATGAAGAAATGGCGGCATCTCGAATTTCGACATCGCCGTGATCATGGCCATTTCCTCTTTCCCCCTCTGGGCGATGGAGAATCTCAAGCTCGTCGACCGGCGCGTCCGACTCCTGCCTTCGCGCTGGAGACGGAGGAGCGATGATCCAGGTCGACAGTCTGACCAAACGCTACGGCCGGCAAGTCCTCTTCGACCGGATTGGGTTCAAGATCAACCGCCGCGAGAGGGTCGGCCTCGTCGGCCGGAATGGCCACGGCAAAACAACCCTTTTCCGCCTCATCGCCGGTCTCGAGGAGCCCGATGGGGGGACGATCGCCGTCCCGCGGAATTATCGGATCGGCTATGTCGGGCAGGAGCTCGATTTCCGCGAGCCGACCGTCCTTGATGAGGCCGCCCGGGCCCTTCCGCCCGACGCGGCCGGGGAAAGATGGCGGGTCGAAAAGATGCTCTTCGGGCTGGGATTCGGCCGGGAGGATTGGGCCCGTCGCCCGGAGGAGCTGTCTGGAGGATTCCAAGTCCGGCTCAACTTGACGAAGGTCCTCCTGGCGGAATACGACATGCTCCTGCTCGACGAGCCGAACAACTACCTCGACATCGTCTCCATCCGCTGGCTCGAGCGGTTTCTCGTCGCCTGGCCGGGGGAGCTCATTCTCGTCACTCATGACCGGGCGTTCATGGACCGGGTCGTGACCCACACCTTGGCCATTCATCGCCGGAAGGTCAGAAAAATCGAGGGCGACACGGCCAAGCTTTACGCCCAGATCGCCCTCGAGGAGGAGACCTACGAAAAGACGAGGACCAACGACGAGCGGAAGCGCAAAGAGATCGAGACGTTCATCGCCAAGTTCCGGGCCAGCGCCCAGCTCCAGGGGCTCGTCGAGTCGCGCAAGAAAACCCTGGCTAAAATGGGGCGGAAGGAAAAGCTGGAAACGATCGCGTCCCTCGATTTCGACTTCACCCTCAAGCCGTTCGCCGGAAAGTACGTCATGACCGCGGACGGGCTGACCTTCGGCTACGAACCGGGACGCCCGCTCGTCCGGAACTTCGGGATATCGATCGGGTCCAAGGACAGGGTGTTCATCATCGGCCCCAACGGCATGGGCAAGACGACGCTCCTCAAGCTGCTGGCCGGAGTCCTGAATCCCGAGGCCGGGACGGTGACCAAGCCTCTGGCCGTGGCCGCGGGATATTTCGAGCAAACCAACGTCCAGACTTTCGTCCCGACGAACACCGTCCTCGAGGAGATCGCCGCCGCCCGCCCGGGCGCGGACCCGTCGCGGGCGAGGGCGATCGCCGGGATGATGATGTTCGAAGGCGACAACGCCCTCAAGAGGATTCAGGTTCTCTCGGGCGGGGAGAAAAGCCGGGTCCTTCTCGGCAAGATCATCGCCGCCCCGGCCAATCTCCTCCTCCTCGACGAGCCGACGAACCATCTCGACATGGATTCCAGCGACGCCCTTCTGGCGGCCATCGACAATTTCGACGGGGCGGTCGTCATGGTCACCCACAACGAGATGTTCCTCCATGCCCTGGCCGAGCGGCTGATCGTTTTTCAGGGCGACGGGATGTCCGTCTTCGAAGGGACCTACGGGAGGTTTTTGGAGAAAGTCGGCTGGTCGGCCGAGGGGGGCGCGGACGATCCGGCGGCGACGAACGCGACGGCCGAGGCCGCCCCGGAAACCGGGGCCCCGGTCGGGCGGAAGGAGATCCGAAAGCTCCGAGCTGAAATCATCGCTGAAAAATCGCGCGCCCTCCGGCCTCTCGAAGGCCGCATTGCCGACCTTGAAAAGGCCATGGAACGGGGCGAGGCCCAGCTCGGCCGGTCGAACAAGGACATCGTCGAGGCCGCCGCGGCCAAGGACAGCGTCAGGATCGTGGCCCTGTCCAAGGCCGTCCATGAGCTCCGGCGCGAAATCGACGCCCGGCTCGACGAGCTCGAACCCCTTCTCCGGGAGTACGACGAGCGAAAGGCCGAGTTCGACCGGCGGCTGGCCGCGCTCGAAGACGGATCGGAGGGCCAGGAAGGCTGAGGTCTTATTTGCTTCGGTCGCCGTACCAGACGCCGGCGGCCATGTAGTCCTTGGGGCTGAACTCCTCGATCCAGATCCTAATCGTCTCGACCGGCGAGCCGAGCGTTTCCTGAACGGCCTTGGTGATCGCCGTCAGGAGGTTTTTCTTCTGCTCGTCCGTCCGGCCTTCGAGAAGATGGACTTCGATGAGGGGCATCGCCGTTCTCCTTGCGACCGATTATATCGTTTCGGCCTCACGGCGTCACTTCAGGGTGAAGCGGACGGTGACGGTGAAGATGATGCCGCGGGGCCGGCCGTTGATGACCATCGGCTCGTAGACCCACTGGCGGACGGCGTCGATGGCCGCCTGGTCGAGCAGGGGGATCGACCGGAGGACCTTGATGTTCTGGACCCGGCCGTAGATGTCGGTCTGGGCCTCGAGGATGACGATCCCCTCGACCCGGGCCTGGCGGGCGATCTCGGGATAGAGGGGGTCGACCTGCTTGACGAGCTTGGGGGCCCGGATCTCGCCGATGGCCCGGACCGGGGCCTCGATCTCGCCGACGACGCCGCCGAGGACCCCGCCGACGACCCCGCCGAGGACGCCGCCGATGACCCCGCCCTCGACCCCGCCCTCGACCCCGCCTTCGACCCCG
>VGJF01000256.1 GCA_016867585.1 Candidatus Aminicenantota bacterium
GCCGGAATATGGAATTTAAAGATTCGCTTCGCTTCTTTCCTTGACCCGGACGGCTACCCTCATGAGCCCGAAATAGGCCGCCAGGGAGGCGGCGAACAAGAGGACCTGATAGATCCACGGGCCCTCGGCCAGCCAACGGGGGGCGAGGATGCCGATACCGTGGGTCTTGACCATGCGCTCCATGTTGGCGGCTAACGCCATGATGAGGCCGATCACCAAGAGGGCGATCACCGCGACGGTCAGGACGGTCGTGCCGAACCGCCAGGAGACAATGTACCAGACGGCCGCGAGGACGACGGCAAGGGAACAGGTCAGGCTCGCCAAGGCCATGTATCCGGCGTATTCCGGACTCGCGCCCCAGGCCCTTCGGATGAGCAAGGCCAGGATGGCCCAGTAGAGGACGATGAATCCCAGGGCGAGGCCGAATTTCGCCCGGACGACCTGGCGGTCGGTCACGGGGAGGGTCCGGAGGAAGGCGTACGATTCCTGCCTTTCGCTCCACAAGACCGAGCTGCTGAGCCAGAGGGGGACCCAGAGGGCCATCACGGAGAGCATCCCCGCGTTTTCCCAAATCGGGATCGTCGCCAGTCCGGGAATGCTGAACGTGCAGAGATGGGTGATGAAGAAGAACGAGCTTTTGCGGAGGATGGCCGACATGTCACTCTCCTTGGTGCATCGCGATCAGGATGTCGTCGAGGGTGGCGTTTTCGACCTTGACGTCTCCCGCGGCGATTCCGGACGCCAGCCGTTCGCGGAGGGCCGAAAAATCGCGCGTCAAGCCCGAACTCCCGAAGGGCATCTGGCGGACGTCGGCGAGCTGCCCGACGAGATCGGGCGGAAGGGCGCCGTCCTTGAAATGGATCCGCTTCCAGCGGGCGAGAAGCTCGTCCTTCTCGGACTGGAAGACTAGCCGCCCATCGCTCAGGAAGTTGACGTACTCGGCGATGTCCTCGAGGCCGTCGGTGATATGGGAGGAGACGATGACGGTCCGCTCCCCGTCGGCGACGAACTTGCGGAGCCGCTCGAGGATCGCCCGGCGGAGGATGGCGTCCAAGCCGGCCGTCGGCTCGTCCAGGATAAGGAGGTCCGCTTCGTGGGAGAGGGCCAGGGCGATCGCGAAGAGCGTTTTCTGGCCCCTGGACAGGCGTTTAACCGCTTTTTCCCGTCCGACCCGGAACTCGTCGAGCATCCGGTAGAAAGCGCCGCCGTCCCAGCGCTCATAGAAAGACGCGGCGAAGCGGGCGTTGAACTCGACCGACCGGTCCTTGTAACAAACCGGTTCCTGGGGGACATAGCCGATCCGGCTCTTGATCTCCCTCTCCCGGTCGTCATAGGCCAGGCCGAAGACGCGGACCGCCCCGGAAGTCGCCGGGATCTGACGGGTCAAGAGTTTCATCAGGGTCGTCTTCCCCGCCCCGGTCGGCCCGAAAAAGGCCGTGATCGAGCCGGGGGGGATTTCGACGGAAATGTCTTTGAGGGTGAAATCATGATAGCGCTTGGTCAGGTTCTTGGCTTCCAGAACGGGAGTCATCTCAGTTCTCCTGAATCTCGCGGATGAGCCCGATGAGGTCTTCGGCCTTGATGCCGAATTTGGCCCCTGTGGCAAGTATTCCGGACAAGACCGCCCGATACTCGGCGAGCTTCTCCTGGCGCAGTTTCTCGCGGTCGATCTCGGATACGAAAGAGCCAAGACCGGCCCGGGTCAGGATATAGCCCTCGTTTTCCAGGTCGAAATAAGCCCTCTTGATGGTGATGGCGCTGATTTTCAGCCCTTCGGCAAGCTCGCGGACCGAAGGCAGCTTTTCCCCCGGCTTCAAGTCCCCCGAGGCGATGGCGTTCTTGACCTGGTCGGTGACCTGTTTGTACATCGGGTCCGGGCTGCTCGGCGAGAGGGCGATGAACACTGTTTGGCTCTCCTTGTCTACTGGGCATACTTAATATACTATGTAGAAACCAATTTGTCAAGTATTTTTTTTCTTTATTATCCGGGGCTCTCCCCTCTCCCTTCAAGCCAACGGGCCGGCTAATTTACGCCTGTCCGTCCTTCCTGAAGACGAGGTCGCGGAGGGGGGCGCTCTCGATCGAAAAGCCGGTCACCCGGTTCTGGTCGTCTCTCTGAAAGACGATCTTCGGCATCGCCCGCCAAGTTGACAGGAATTTGTCTTTTTCGTCCGGCGCCAGCCTGACATCCCCCTGCCCGGGAGCCTTGATGACGAGCGCGCCGTCCCTAAGCTCGACGGCGAAGCGGAGATTCAGTTCGTCGTTCGAATAGGAGCCGGCGTAATCTGTCAATTCCTCCACGCCCGGCTTCCACAGGACGATTCTCGGGGCGGGAAGGTCGTTCCCGCCCTGGCTGAAGACGAGCTGGCGGACCTTCCCTTCCTTGTCTTTCTGGAACATCAGCGTCGCCCCGGCGAGGTCGAAAAGGAATTCCGTCTCGGAAAGCGGAGTCAAGGTGAACTTCTGGCCGGGGATGGAGAGGACGAGGTCGCTTCCGGAGCGGCTGATGTTCAAGACCTGACCCGTTCCCAAGCGATAATCGCCGGCGTATCCGTCGAGCACTTTGGGACCGATCTTGACGGCCTTCTTGGCCGGCTCCGGCGCAAGCATTTTTTTCGCCGCAGGCGGCGGGGCGGGAGCGGGGAGATAGATATCGACGATGGCCGCCATTGGGCCCATTGTAGGGCTTTGCCTTTTGTAATTCAAACCGCGTTTTGCTACCATTTCCGGACAAGGGAGGCGAACGCGAATGCCCCTCGTCTTCATCCTGCTCCTCGGCTTGATGAGGTTTGACGCCATGCCCGAGACGAACATCGATTTCGAAAAAATCCTGCCGCGGGCGACCGCCGGCTGGACGAAAACCGGTCCGGCTAAAACCTACACCCCGGCGACGCTCTCGACCTATATCGACGGCGGGGCCGAGCTCTACATCTCCTACGGCTTCAAGAAGGCCCTCTCCCTGAAGTATGCCGACGCGGCCGAGAACGAGATCTCCGTCGACATCTTCGACATGGGATCCTCCCCCGACGCCTTCGGCGTCTTCGCCCATTCCCGGGAGACGATCGATAACGCCTTCGGCCAGGGAAGCGAGTACGCCGCCGGTCTCCTGACCTTCTGGAAAGACCGCTTCTATGTCTCGATCCTCGCCTACCCCGAGACTCCCGCGAAAAAAGACGTCGTTTTCGAGTTGGGCAGGACGATCGCCAAGGCGATCGGCAGCGATGGGGCCCTGCCGCCCATCATCGCCCTCCTTCCCGAAGAAAACCTGATCCCGGAATCCGCGAAGTATTTCCATCACTATGTCTGGCTCAACAGCTTCTATTTCGTCTCCAACGAGAACGTCCTCGACATCGGAAACGACACCCCGGCGGCCCTGGGCAAATACCGCCATCCGGGCGGAAACCTCTTTCTGCTCCTCGTCCGCTACCCGGACGAAGCCAGGGCCGAGGCGGCCGGAAAAAAGTTCGGGCGTCAGGTCCTCGGCGGCGCGGCGGACGACATCGGGCCGCTGAAGGACGGCCGCTTCGCCGGCCTGCGGAGGCTGAGCGGACTTCTGGCCGTCGTCTTCAACGCCCCGGACGCCCCAACCGTCCGGGCGATTTTGGCGAAGACCAAGGAATGATACGGAGGACATGATGAAATCCAGTCGATCGATCAGCCGTCGGCAATTCCTCAAGGGCGCTTCGGCCGCGGCCTTGACCGCGCCTCTTTCCGCGCCCCGGCTTTTTTCAGGGAAGGCACAGACGGCCGCCGTCCCCGCGGGAGGCAAGAGCCGGGTCGTCATCGTCCGCGACCTCAAGGTCCTGGGCGACGACGGCCTACCTCAACAGGCCGTCGTCCAGGAGATGCTCGACGCGGGAATCACGGCCCTGACCGGAAAGCCCGATCCGCAAAGCGCCTGGAAGACGATCGTCAGGCCCGACGACATCGTCGGCCTCAAGAACAACCGCTGGCCCTATCTCAAGACGACGCCCGAGGTCGAAAACGCCCTCAAGAAGCGGATCTTCGAGGCCGGGGTCAAGGAATCGAACCTCGGCGTCGACGACCTGGGCGTCCTCCGGAACCCGATCTTCCAGAAGGCCACGGCCCTGGTCAACGCCCGGCCGATGCGCTCCCACCACTGGTCGGGAGTCGGGTCGCTCATCAAGAACTACATCATGTTCCTCCCCGAGCCGATCTCGATCCACCCCGACTCCTGCGCCGACCTGGCCTCGATCTGGGACTTGCCGATCGTCAAGGGCAAGACGCGGCTGAACGTCCTCGTCATGTTCACCCCCCAGTTCCACAGCTTCGGTCCCCACAGCTTCAACCCGAAATACGTCTGGAAATACTACGGCCTGATGCTCGGTTTCGACCCCGTGGCCGTCGACGCCACCGGCCTGCGGGTCATCGAAGCCATCCGCCGGGAATTTTTCGCCGAGGAGCGGCCGCTCAACCCGCCGGCCAAGCACATCGCCTTGGCCGACACGAAATACCACCT
>VGJF01000257.1 GCA_016867585.1 Candidatus Aminicenantota bacterium
CCCTGGCGCTTCTCCTCCATTACCTCGTCGCCATCAAAGGCTGGCGGGGGGGCGTCGGCCGCTCGGTCGCGACGACCCATCTCCTCGACCGGATCGCCCGGGCCTACGGCCTCCCGCTCTATCGGACGGCGGTGGGCTTCAAATACCTGGCCGACCTCTGGCTCCGAGACGAGATCCTTTTCGGCGGAGAGGAGAGCGCCTCGTTCGCCCTCCGCGGCCACCTCCCCGAGAAAGACGGCATCCTTGCCGGACTCCTTTTGGCCGAGATGATCGCGGCCACGGGACGGAGCCTCTCGGAGTCGATTTCAGACCTCTTCGCGGCCTATGGAGAGACGGTCGGGGGGCAAAAATCCATCCCCCTGACTCCGGCCCGCGAGCGGCATCTTCGCCGGCTGATCAAGCTCCCTCCCTCGCGCCTGGCCGGACGTCGGGTGACGAACATCGAGACGGTCGATGGCATCAAGTTCGATTTCGAGGGCGACGACTGGCTGCTTCTACGTTTCTCCGGAACCGAGCCTCTGATCCGATGCTACGCCGAGGCGCGGTCGCGCAAGGACCTTCGGACGCTCATGAAGGCCGGATTGGAGAAGCTTCCGTGAGCGACTCGGGCGGGCGAAACCTGAGGCGGACGGTCATCCTCGGCGGCCTTGGATTTCTCCTCCTCGTCCTCGCCCTGACGACGGTCTTCGGGAAGAAAGGGCTGCTCGAAATCACCAGGACGCGTCGCCAATACGCCGCCCTTCTCGAGGAAGTCGAACGGCTCCGTCGGGAAAAGGCCCGGCTCGAAGCTGAAATCGCCGCCCTCCAGGCGAATCCCAAGGCCGTCGAGAGCGAAGCCCGGGAGAAACTCTGGCTGATGAAGCCCGACGAGAAGGTCATCATCCGGAAGTGAAATTTCTGGCCGGTCTGTTTTTCCTGGCCTATGCCCCGGGCCGGGCTCTCCTGGCCGTCCTGAAGCTCGACCTCCCCCGGCTCGAAACGGTCGGGCTGTCGTTGGTCGCGGGAATGGCCGCGACGACGACCGCGAACAAGCTCGCTCGGCTCGCGGGCATGGAGGCGGGCTTCGCCCTATGGGTCGCGGCCGGGGCCCTGTTTGCCGTAAGCCGGTTTTTCCGGCGGCCGCCCCGGCCGCCCGTCCGGAGCGGGACGCCGGCCTCGAGCGCCATTTGCCTGGGGGTCATCGGGCTTCTCGTCCTCGGCCTCCTCGCCGTCGACAGCTTCACGAACGCTTGCCCGACGGACGACGGCTCGTTTCTCGTCAAAATGCGTCACTACGACGGATTCATCCGCCAGGCCGTCATCCGGGAGCTCTCCCACGACCTGCCTCCGGAAATGCCGTTCGCCGCCGGCCGACCCCTCGGATACCACTACGGGATGGACCTGTTCATCGCCCTCTTCAACCGCTATCTCGGCCTCGACGTCTGGGACCTCGTCCATCGCCTTCTCGCCCCGGTTTTTTGGCTGCTCCTCGTCCTGTCGGCCTACCTCTTTTCCCGCGAGGCGTCGTCCTCGGAGACCGCCGGCGTCCTGGCGGCCGCCCTGGTCGTTTTCGGAGGAGGGGGGCTGTCCTGGCTGGCCGACCTTCTTTTCGGGACGCCGGCCGGGGCCAATCCTTTCTACGCCCTTTACCTTTTCGACGGCTTGGGGGTCAACTCCTTCATCCCGGGGATGGCCATCCTATTTTCCGCTCTTTTCGCCCTGGCCCGTTATCTCCGCGAACGCCTTCGGGGATGGCTCGTCCTGGCCGCGCTTCTCTTCGCCCTCTCGGTCGAGTTCAAGGTTTTTTTCGCCGGCCCGGTCATCGGGGCCCTGTCTGCCGCCGGCCTGGTCGTTTTTCTGCGGAAGAAGGACGGGATTCTTTTGACCGCCGCGGCCGCGACGGCCGCGGCCATGGCGCCGCTTCTCCTCTCGGCCTATTTCGGAACCCGGAGGGGGACGCCCTATGCTTTTTCCATCGAGTACATCGACTGGCCCGGTCGCATTCTGGAGACGCTCAAGCTCGAGGGCTTGGCCGGGTCATGGAAGGAGCTGCGGGGAGGCGGCCCCCTCAAGTTGGCCTCGCTCGGAGCGGCCGCGGCCGCCTGGATTCTGACCGCGGCCGGGAGCTTGGGACTGAGCGCCGCGGCCCTCCCCGTTTTTCTTCGCCGGCTGTTCGCTTGGCGGCGGACAAAAGACATCCATCTCGCGACGAGCATCTTGGCGGCCGCTTCCTGGCTCTATTTTTTCGTCTTCCGGACGAAGCTCGGGTCCTTTTCGGCCGACATCCTGAACGTCTACGTTTTCTATCTCGGTCTCATTCTCCTCTTGACGATGTTCGCCGAAGTCGTCGCCGGCGCGGCGGCCCGGACGAAGGGGGCCGCCCGGGCGGCGGTCTTGGGAGCCGCGCTGCTTTTGAGCGTTCCGAGCACGGCCGCGTTCCTGCGGGCGAAAATCAGGGCTCCCGAGCCGCGCGTGTTCCCGGCGGCTTTCGTCGACGTCGCCCGCTGGCTGAACCGGGAAACGCCGGGCCGGTCGGTCGTTCTTCAGCCGCTCGGCGTCCGGTATCTTTCTTATTTCGGCGGGAGGAGGGTCGTCCTGGACGATGCCGTCCATTCCTACCTGGATTTTCACCTTCCGGCCGAGGACCTCAGCCTCCGCCGAGATGCTGTCAACCGGTTTTTCGCCTCCCCGTCCGCTTATCCCTGGGTCCTCGGGACTTATGGCGTCACCCACGTCGTCGTCCCAGTCGATCAAGTTTTTCCCGTTGGCGGGAAGGACGGAGAGGTGTCCCTGGGGGATTTCAACCTGAGGCGGATTTTCGCCAACGCCGGGTTCGTCGTCTATGAGGTCGGACGGCCTATCGAAAAGCGGAGGGCATAACCGCTAGAATCCGGTCCTCGCTCAGCCGGACGGCCGTCTCGACCGCCCGTTGCCATTCCCGCCGGCCGGCCAACCCCCCCTCCGCCCCCGCTTTGACGAGCGGCCCGGAGAAAGGAAAGACGAACGACGTCCCCTTCGGCCAGACGACCAAGCGAACCTCTTCGCTTTCGCCGATCCCGGCCAGGGATTTCGCAATCTCGACGGCCTTGGCGAGCCCCCCGACCTCGTCGACGAGCCCAATCGCCCGGGCTTGCCTCCCCGTCCAGACCCGGCCTTTGGCGGCCTTCTCCACGGATTCGGCGGGGATCGCCCGGCCTTCGGCGGTTTTCGCCAGAAAACGAGCATAGACCCAGAGGATTTGTTTCTTGAGCAGGGCTTTCTCCTCGGGCGTCAGAGGCCGGAAGGGCGAGAAAATATCGGCGTGGGCTCCCCGGGCGACGACCTCGGACGTGACCCCGATCTTGGAGAAGAGGACGGAAAAATCGAATTTCCCGGCCAGGACGCCGATCGAGCCGGTCAAGGTTTGGGGTTGAGCCACGATTTTATTGGCCGCCAGGGCGATCCAGTACCCTCCCGACCCGGCCAGGTCGGACATCGAGACGACCACGGGCTTGACCCGGCGGAGGAGGGTGATCTCCCGCCAAATCGTGTCCGACGCGACGGCCGAACCGCCGGGACTGTCGACCCGAAGGACGGCCGCGGAGATCGACCGGTCTTCGCGGGCCTCCTTGAACCAGCGGGCGGCGGTCTCGTCGCCGACGGTCTGATAAAGGCTCGACCCTCCGTGGATTGGCCCTTGGAGGTAGATCAAGGCGACCCGGCGTCCGGCCTTCAGGCCCGCTCCCGAGGGGGAGACCCGGGAGTACGCGGCGAGCGTGGTCCGCTCGGCCGGCCGCCCCGCGGTCTCAAACAGGGCCGCGGCCTCATCCGCGTAGAGCAGGCCGTCGACGAGGCCCGCCCGGACGGCGTCTTCGCCCTGAAAAAAGGCCCGGTCGATGAGGGCTTTGACTTCGGCCTCCGTCTTCCCTCGCGCCGCCGCGACTTCCCGGACGTATTCTTCAAACCGGTTCTGGACGATGGAGTCCAACATCTCCCGATGGGCGGGGGTGAGCTTCTCCTGGGTGAACTCGTTGGCCGCCGTTTTGAACTCGTCGGCCTGCTCGAACTCGGCCCGGATGCCGAGCTTGTCGAGGGCTCTCTTGAAGAAGGGGATGGGCCCGCCGACGCCCGTGAGGCCGAACCAGCCCAGGGGGTGGAGAAAGATTTTGTCGCAAGCCGTGGCCAGGTAATATTCCTTGTCGAATTCGGGCGATTCTTCGATGTAGGCGATGGCTTTCTTCCCCGCCGCCCGGAATCTGAGGATGGCCTCCCGGATTTCGGCGCTCTTGGCCCAGTCGGCCTCCAGGGGGCCGAGACGGAGGAAGACCCCGGCGACCCGGGGGTCGACGGCCGCCTTGCGGAGGTTCGTCCAGACGTCATGGACGGAGAGGGTCCGTCCGCCGAGGAAAAGCGAGGTCCAGATATTCGACTCGGAAAAATCGGGGAGAGGGCCGGAGAGGGATATTTCGAGATACGCCCGAGAGGGGATCTGGGGAGGTCGGGCGAAC
>VGJF01000258.1 GCA_016867585.1 Candidatus Aminicenantota bacterium
CCATGAGGGTCTGGTAGACGTCGAGGTTCATGATTTCCCGGACCTGGGCGCTGAGGGCGTGCTCGTCGAGGGCGTCCTCCGCCTCCGGCAGGAGCGACGTGCCGTCGAGGCCGAGGAGGGCGTCCATCGAGCCCGCCTCGATCTCGGACGACCGGGTAGAGATGATCTCCCGGAGCTCTCCCGTCCACTTGTCCTTGTCGATGAGGTCCATGAGATTCATGGCGAACAGGACCGAGCTCCGGGAGCGGCTTTCGAGGGTGTCGAAGACGAGCTTCGTCGCGTCAAGATCGACCCGGTCGATGACGAGCTTGTCGGCGTCGGGCCACCGGAGGTGGAGGTGGCTCTTGACGACCTCGACATACTCCCGGACGATCCGGCGGCCGAGGACGATCCAGACGACGAGGAAGAAGATGAGGACGCCCAGGAGACGGTGGTCGTAATCCAGGCCGAGAATCCTCCGCTCCCCCCTGACGAGGAGGATGAGGACGACGGCCAGGACGTCGGCGAACTTGCCGACGAAGAGGTCGATGACGACCTTGGCCTTGACCTTGACGGACGGGGGGACGGGGATATAGAGAATCTCCCGGGTCGACTGGCTCAGGGAGAAGGACATGCTCTTGTCGGCCCCCCGCATGATCGCCGTATAGGTCCGCCAGAACGCCCCGGAGATGAACAGGCCGGCCGCCGCCCCGCCAAGCAGGAGAGCCGGAGCGAAAACAAGGGCCGTCCGGAACCCGAATTTCCGGAGAAGGCGGTTCGTGAACAGGACATGGATGAGATAGGCGGCGACGAGGACGGCCATCATGAAAAGCCCCATGTAGGCCGTGATCCTGGCCTCGTCCCCCCGGAAAGCGGCCTCCAGGGCTTTGTTCAGCTGCCAGTCCAGGACCCGGGGAACGGCGAATCCGGCCAGGATGTAGCCGCTCAGGATGAGGAGATAGCGGCTGCGGGCGATGGCCCGGAATCCGGACCAGAGCTCGGGCTTTTCCCGTCTGGCCTCTCCCTCCCCGGCCTCGCGGCGGGAGAGGGCCGGCTTGAAGGCGACGGCAAAGAGAATCCGGCACATCACGAGAAACGCCGCGCAGACGAGGATCAGGCTTTTGGACCGGTTGACCAGGGCCACGCCCCAGGCGACGGCGGCCCCGAAGAAGCCCCCGAGAAGACCGGCCCCGACAAAGAAGCCGATGAACCTCTTCACCCGGCGGGGCGGCAGGAGGTCGTTGACGAGAAGCCAGAACTGGGTCACGGAAAGGGCCAGGAAGACGTCGGCCCAGAACCAGAAGACGATCGGAGCCCAGCCCCAATCCTGATTGAAGACGAACCGGAAGCCGAGGAAGGACAGGATGAAGACGAGAAGGCTTCCGCCGATGTAGACGTCCCGGCGCCAGGTTTGAAGAAACCGCGAGTTGACCGCCCCGACGACGGCCATGAGGGCGGCCGTGACGAGATAGGCCTTGATCAGATTCGAGGTTCCGCCCCGCGAGCTCAGGATCCTGGCCGTTTTGAGGACGATCAAGGCATAGGCGGAGGCCATGATGAGGGCGAAATAGGCCGCCAGGGACAGGACGAGCTTCTCCTCCCCGGGACGTCCCTCCAGAAGGCGGCGGATGATCCGGGGCGGCCGCGGCCTCGTCATGACAGCCGCTCCAGGACCGGAAGGATCTCTTCCCTGAGGCCGCGGGGAAGCATTTCGTCCAGGAGCTCCGCGGCATACGCGATGCCGTCCTTGGTCCCCTTCCGAAAAGTCTCGAAAGCCCGGAAGACGTCCCCATGGTCATAAAGCAGGCCGAGGAGCTTGAAGAGGACCATGGTCTCCGCGGCCGGCCCCGAAGCCCGGGCTCGCGCGGCCTGCCGGAGGATCATCGGCTCGATGACGGAGGCCGGAAACCGCAGGCCGGGATTCCGGACCCGAATCCTGTCGAGGGCGTCGATCAGGTCGGCCTCGACCTCCCCGGCCTCGCCTCGAAGCCTTTCCAGGAGCTCGGCCGCGGCCTCGGGACTGGCGATATGGGCCAGGACGGAGGCGGTTTGGCGGCGGATGTCGTCCGGGGTCGCGGGATCGGACAAAAAATCCCCAAGGGTTCCGGCGATCCTGGCGCCGTATTTTTCCAGGGCCGACCGGGCGTCGTCCCGGGTTCGCGGGTCCCCGAGCTTGGCGACGAGAGGGACGACGAACTCCCTTTTCCGGAGTTCTCCGGCCGAGGCCGCGGCATAGCGGACGACTTCGGGCGAGCTTTCGGCCAGGAGATCCTCCAGGGCGAGAGCGGCCGGAGCCTCCGGGCCCATCATCCCCAAAGCCTTGGCCAGCTCCATCTTGTCCGTCGCCGAAGCCAAGTCGGGATGGTCGACGACCCGGCGGGCATAATCGCCCATCAAGGCCCGGTATTCCGGCAGGGCCAGGATCTCGCGGACATTCGTCTCGAGCACGTCGGCCGGGAGGGCGTCGGACAGGTCGGGCATCCAGGGGACCTCGTCGGATTCCCACATCGGATTCCGGGTCGGGGCGGCGGCGTCGGCCGGGCCCATCGACAGGAGGCCGGCGACCTCGGGGGTCATGCCCCCCGAGCGGATCAAATCGAAGAGATGGAGAGCGTAGAGGGTCGAACTCCGGCCCCGACTTTCCAGGGCGTCGACGACGAGCTTGGCCAAATCGACGTCGACCCGCCCGTCGACGACTTCCTCCCCCCGCTCCCACTTCCGGCCGAGCTGCTCCTTGACCGTCCGGACATAGGCCCGGCCGAGGCCAAGATTCAGGACGGCCCAGAGGCCGATAGACGCCGCCGTTAGCCCGAGGATCCAGGGCCAGGCCCGCTCCCCGTCCCGTCCGAAAAACAGCAGGACGGCCAGGAGAAGCACGGCTCCCGCCGTCCTCGAAAAGCGGTTGATGAACATGTCGATGAAGGCCTTGGCCTTGTACTTGAGTCGCCGGGGGACGGGGATGTAGAGGAGCTCGCGGACGGACTGGCCGATCGAATAGGACAGGGCTTTATCGGCGCTCTTGAGGATGACGGCCATGGCCAAGACGGGGGCGAGGGCCATTCCCCCGAGGCCGAGGAGAAGAAGGGCGGGGGGGATCATCAATCCCCGGCGGAGGCCGAAGCGGTCGATGACCCGCGACGTCAGGACGAGCTGGAAGAGAAAGGCCAGGACGAGAAGTCCGGCGTTCAGGGCGCCGAAAAAGGCCGTCAGCGTTCCGCCCTCAACCTCCCTCTCGATGAGGATTTTCGATTCCCAGTCGACGAAGGTCGAAACGAGGCCGGTCATGAAAACGACGGCGGCCAGGAGGACGAGATAGCCGTCGGAGCGGACCGCGGCCCAGCAGTTCCCGAACCCGATTTTCTCGGCCGGGCCGGCGGGCGGGCGGCACTCTCCTTCCCCCCCCCGGCGCCGGGCGCGGAAGAGGAAGGCGACGACGGCCATCCCCGCGGCCAGAAACGCGGCGGCCAGGAGGAGGAGCCCGGAAGCCGTCATCCCGCCGGCCAGGAGCCCGGTCAGGACGCCGCCGGCGATGCCGCCGAGGATTCCGCCGCTTCCGAAAAACCCGATCAGCCGTTTGGCCTCGCGGGGATTGAAGACGTCGTTGACGCAGAACCAGAACTGGGTCACGAGGACGACGGCGAACACGTTGACCCAGAAGTAGAAGGGAAGGGGCAGCCATCTGCGGAAAGCCTCGCCGAACCACGGCCCTCCGGCGGCGAAGAGGACGGCGAAGACGACGGAGGTCGCGGCGAAAAAAGCCAGGCTGGCCAGGAGAAGGAGGCGGCGGGAAACGCGGGCCTGGAGGCGGGCGTGAAGGGAGACGACGGCCCCGATGAGGAGGGCCGTGGCGTAGGCGTACGGGAGCTGGCCGGCCCCAAGCTCGTCCAGATAGCTCGCGTCGCGGATCGACTTGATGATGTTGAACGGCGCCGTGACGAAAAAAAAATAGAGGAAAAACAGGACGGCCACGGCCCCCTCGCCGGGACGAACCTTGACCAGGCGGGCGAGGCGGCCGGCCTGGGGATTCGCCATCGGACGGCTCGAAAAGTCCGGCGGGGCCGTCAATCCATCAGGAAGCTCCGGAGGGCCTCGTCCTCCTCCTCGAAGATGTCCAGGACCTTCGTCAGCATCGTCACCTGGAAGATGAGGAAGAGCTTCTTGGATATCCGGGCGAGCTTGAGCTTGCCCCCGAGGTTGTGGGTTGAGATGTAGCTGGCCAGGATTTCCCCCACCCCGAAGCTGTCGATGAAGGGGACCTGCTCGAAATTCAGGAGGATGTGGCGCTTGCCGGCGTCGAGCTCGCCCTTGACGAGCTGGTGGAGGGTGACGTCGGCGATGTCCGACCGCTTGAGTTCGCCCTCGATGTCGAAAACGACGACACTATCCTTGTCCCTCTTGTGAATGATCATGAAATTTCTTCCCCCTCAGGCTTAAGCTTAAGCTTAAGCTTAAGCCGAACCCCCG
>VGJF01000259.1 GCA_016867585.1 Candidatus Aminicenantota bacterium
GACCGCTTCGCCCGTGGCCGGGTCGAGGCCGGTGTGATACATGCACGTCGAGACGGTCATCGGGGTCGGGGTGAAGATCTGGACGCCCTCGACCGGCTTGTCCCCTTCCCTCTCCAATCGTCGGACCTCGCGGGCCAATTCTTCGGCCTCCTCCGGCCCGCAGCCGGGATGGGCGACCATGAAGTAATACTGGAGATGCTGGCCCTTGCCCTTATTGACCCCGGTGAAGAGGCGCCTGAAATCCTCGAGCGGCCGCGTTTCCTTGTTCATCAGCTTGAGGACATTCGGCGCGACGTGCTCGGGGGCGATCTTGAGCCTTCCCGAGATGTGATGCCCGCTGAGCTCCCGGAGATACTCCTCGCTCTCCATGGCCAGGTCGTAGCGAATTCCGCTCCGGACGAAGACTTTCTTGACCCCGGAGATTTCGCGCGCCTTCCGCATGAGGCGGATGAGGCGGCCGTGGCTCCGGTCCAGGCGCAGGCATGCGAGGCACGCCCCTTCGCATTCCTCCTCACAATCCATCCCGTACATGTTGGCCGTCGGCCCGCCCAAATCGTCGATATACCCCTTGAAGTCCGGATGCTTCGTCATCCGCCGGATCTCGGCCAGGATCGAGTCCTCGCTCCGTGAAACGATCCGTCCGCCCTGATGGAGGGCCAGGGAGCAGAACGAGCACGCGCCTAGACAGCCGCGGTGGGTGACCACCGAGAACTGGGCCATCTTGAACTCGGGAAATCCGGCCGGGATTTTCCGGTCGTAGGGAAGGCCGTAGATCCAGTCCAGATCGGCCGCCGTAGTGTCGGGCATCGGATATTGAAGGACGAAGCGATCGGCGTGTCGTTGAGCCAGGCGGCGTCGGTTCGAGAAGGCGTTCTGAGCCCGGCAAAACGCTTGGCTGTCCGCGGCGACGTCCTCGGCCGAAGAGATCTCCTCGAAGTCGGCCGGCTTCTCGCGCCGGACGACGCAGGTCCCGGCGACGGCCTGAAGGTCCTCTCCCCTCTCGATCCGGCCGGCGATCTCGACCGCCTGTTTCTCGCCCGGGCCGTAAACCAGGATATCGGCTCGCGAATCGAGGAGAAGGCTCCGCCGGACCCTGTTGTCCCAATAGTCATAGTGGGCGAAGCGCCGGAGCGACGCCTCGATTCCGCCGATGACGATCGGGACGCCGGGAAAGAGCGCCCGGATTTTATTGGCGTAGACAAGCACCGCCCGGTCGGGCATGGCCGATTTGTACGGGGCGTGCTCGTCCTTCTCGCGCCGCCGCTTGAGGGGCGTGTAGTTGACGAGCAGGCTGTCGATCGATCCCGCCGTCAGGCCGAAATAGAGGCGAGGCGGCCCGAGCTTTCTGAAGTCATCCTCCCCTCTCCAATCCGGATGCTCGATGACTCCGACCCGATAGCCCTTCGCCTCGAGCGCCCGGGCGATGACGCCCGCACCCGACAGGGAGTGATCGACATAAGGCTCGCCGCTCACGAGAATGACGTCGAAGTCCGTCCCTTTCGTGGCGATCATGCCGCTTCAGTATTCCATCCGGCGGAAGGCGAGGGCGCCGTAGAGGGCGTTCGCGGCCAAGAGCGAGCCGCCGATGATGAAGGGATATTCGAGGCCGAACCGGTAGCCGAGGGGGGCAAAGACGAGCGATCCGGTCATCTGGCCGAGGATCTGGATCGAGAGGACGACGCCGGCGCAGCCGCCGATCGTCCGCCGTTCGAAAAGGCGGGAGATGAAGACGGCGATCGTGACCCCCATCAGCCCGTCGCTCGTTTCATGGAGGAGGCGGAAGAGGAAGGACACGGCCGGCGGCCTGAGGGTCATCAGGACGAGCCCCGCGCCCGAGAAAAACATGGAGGCGAACATCAGCCTCTTGTTGAGCAGGGGGTTAAATCCGACCCGGCCGAAGAGGAGTGAGGAAAAAGCCAGGACCACGAGTCCTCCCCCGATGTAAGCCGATGTCAGGAAGGGGCCGAGGCCGAGGTTCCGCTCGAGGAAAGGGCTGTAAACCGACCCCTCGACGCTCCAGTGGAGGGCGAGGACGAAGAGAAAGACGATGAACAAAAGCGTCTTGCCGCGGAAGATGTCGCGGCGGTAATCGCGGAACGAAACGGCTTGGAATTTCTGGCGGTCGAAAGAGCCGACGGCGAGAAAGGCGAGAATGGTCACGGCGCCGTTAGCGATGAGGACCGTTTCGAATCCGGCGGCCTTGGTCAGCAATCCGCCGGCGACGACGCCGAGGGCCGGCCCGAACCCCATCCAGAAGTTGTAGGCCCCGAACTTCCGGTTCTCATCCATCGCCTTCTCGTCCTTGTAGTACAGGCTTTGGAGCGAGACGTCGAGGACGTTGTTGGCCATCCCCAGGAGAAGGTAGACCGCGGTCATGAGGGGGAACGTCCGGACGAGCGCCGCCAAGACAAGGAGGAGGCCCTGGGCGAGGAGGGCGCCGCGGATGACCCCGGCCATGGACAGGCGGTCGTTGATCCACCCCGTCGGAAAGGAGACGACGAGAGGCGCGGCCGCGAAAACGGCCAGGATGAACCCGATCTGCCAGCCGCTGAACCCGAGCTTCAGGAAATGGAGGGGAAAGAGGAAAATGACGGACAGAAAGGTGAACTTCCGGATGAAGTTGACGAAATGGATCCGGGCGTGCATAAGGGGCTTATTATAGCGGTTTTCCGAAAAAAGCGGCTATTTCTTCGCCGGGACGAGGCGCTTATTCGCGGACTTCCTTTTCGACCGCCCGCTGGACAAGCTGATTGAGCGAGATCCCGAGAAGCGCGGATCTGCGGGCCGCCTTCCGATGGAGCTCGGCCGGCATCCTCACGTTGAAGCTTCCCTTGCAGGATTTATGAAAAGGTTTTCCGGCCGCCCGGCAGAGCCCGATATAGTCTTCGACGGCCTCGCGAAAAGAACACTTCAGCTCGTCGACATCTCGGCCTTCGAAGGTCACCAGGTCGTCGATGCCCTCGATTTTTCCATAAAAGCAATCATCCTCGGCGCTGAAGTGGACCGAGCCGATAAAATTCTTATATTGGAGCACGTCTTTCATGGAATCAGCCCTTTCACCCTCAAGGACTCTTCGATGAGATCCAACTGATACCTCTTCAAGACGCGGCCAGGGTGCGGCCTGTGAAGGCGGATGAGGTGGCCGCTCGTCTTGTTGAAAAAAGCCACCCGTGAACCCGCCGTTTTTCCCGTTCTCAGTCGTTCATATCCGATGCTCTTTAATAATGTGCTCATTTCCGCAAACCTGAAATCCGCCGGCTTGGCCAAGAAACGCTTTAAGAGCTTGTCCTTCCGGCTCATCGATATAATAGCCTTAGTCAAAAATAATTGCAACTATTATTTAGTTGCTCTCGGCTGATTTATTCGAACGACATCTCTTTAAAAAGACGCCGGGAGAAGGACATTTTTCTCACGCCGCCGGCCTGCGCCGAAAATTCAAAATGCCTCCCCGCTTGATCGATTCGCATCTCGACTTCCTTCGCCGCGCCGGCCGTTTCGAAAGCCCTCTCCCCGTCGACCCCGCGGTCTGCCGGGATCCCGGAGATCTTCATATCCTAGGCGTTGCGCTTCAAGGCCGGGCCGGGGTCATCGTCAGCGGCGATAAAGACCTTTTGAACCTCGGTTCGTTCCGGAAGATTCCTATCTTGTCTCCAAGAACATTTTGGGAGCGCAAGCATATTTCGCGACGGCGGATCCAATCCCGCCGGCCTTCTTACGGCCGAAAGCGAGGGTCAAGAGCGGCCTTAGGGAGACGACAAAGCTGGGCCTAAAAAAAACGCCCCGGATTTTGGTCCGGGGCGCTCGAAGCTGTCTTGAAACTGGAGCCGCTACTTCTTGACGATCTTGATCGAGCCGCTGAAGCTCTTGACCCGGAGCGTCGCCCCCCCGCCGGCGACGACGCCGCGCAGCTCCTTGGGCGAGATCTTCCCGCTCATCGTCACCGAAAAGTCGGTCTGGATGCTTCCGCTGAAGGTCTCGGCCTCGAGGTCGAAGGCCGCCGAGGAGGGGACACCGAGGGTGATCGTTCCGCTCAGGGCCTCGAAGGAGTACCGCCCGCCGGGCGCGATCTCGCCGGCGTAGCCGATGTTGCCGCTCAGGACCTTCGCCCGGACGGACCTGGCGCCGCTGATGTCGGCCATGTCGATCGCCCCGCTCGTCGTTTCGGCCGACACCGAGCCCTTGACCCTCTCGGCCTTGATCGTGCCCGAGACGGTCTTGAGGTCGGCGTCGCCGACGACGTCGGACACGACGAGCGTCCCGCTCGTCGTCCGGGCGTCCACGCCCGCACCGGCCTTGGACACGGTCACGCCCCCGCTCGTGACGTCGATTTCGATCGGACCCCCCATCCCCTGGACGTCGACCTTCCCGCTGACGTTCCTGACCTTGATGTCGGCCTTGTCGGGGACGAGGACGACGTAGTTCACGGAGACATTGA
>VGJF01000260.1 GCA_016867585.1 Candidatus Aminicenantota bacterium
CCAGATCGCCTGCGGCTATGAAGATGCCGACGACGCCGACACGTTGCGCGACGATCCGGCTTTGAAAATGGCCTGCGAACGTCTTCCCGCCGACGAAGCCTTGGCCAGCCAGCCGACGCTCTCCCGGCTGGAAAACGCCGTCACCCGGACTGATCTTTACCGGATCGCCGAAGTCCTGGTCGATTCGTTCATCGACTCCTACCGGACGCCGCCGGTCGCGATCCTCCTCGACATCGACAAGGCAGACCCGAATTAATCAGGATAGGCGATCTCGAAGACTTTCATCCCTCCGCCGAAGGCTTTCCCCCGACCCAAGAAGCCGAAGCGCTGGTAAAAGAGGGTCCAGAGGACGACGACGAGGGTGGCCGTCATCGTCAGGAAAACCCCCCCAAACTCGGTCAGCCAGACCATCCAAAACTGACAGCTCGGCGGATTCCGGGCCAAGGCGACGCCCTTGGCAAACCGCCCATCAGCGCTTTTCCAAGAGAAGCCGCTTTTTCTGGATGACCGCCATCTGGACCTGTTCCAGGATCTCGTGAAGGGCTCCCTCCTCGTAATCGGAGGTCAAGTCTTTCACCGACCGGTTGATGATTTCGGCCCGGATTGTGTTCGTCTCCCGGGCGGTTTTGACGTTCCGGTCGCGGCGGTCCCTTTCGAACCGGGTGACCTGGACGGTCATTTTGGCCATCCCCGTCTCGGGCTGGATCAAGACGACGACGTGGAGGTCCTTGTTCGTGTCGTCGTCGTCGGGGCCGCCGGCGAAGAATTCCTGCTGGATTAAATTCTCCCCGGGACGGGCGCCCATGGCCCGGACCTCGTCGAAAACGCGGAGAAGATGGGCCCGGCTGCTCATGTCCGGAACGGCTCCCCCTCCCGGAGCCATGGGGAGAAACAAGAGGAGCGAAGCGACCACGGCCGGAAGGACCATGTTTCCATTCTAGCTTTCCCTTCGCCGGCAATCAACGGGATCGACGATAGGGAAGCCGAGCCAGGACCCATCGGGCGTTTCTCAAGGAATTCTCAAAGGGCCCCGACGAATTGTTGCCAAAACGGGAGCGCCGTCCTATAATCCCGTCTCGTCGATGCGCCGTCATGCCGCCGCAATCTCCCTCGGCGGCCGGCGTCTCTTCTGTACCCTTCAGGAGGTCCCATGAAACGCCGTCCTCTTTCCGTCTCCGCCGTTCTTGTCCTGTCCCTCTCTCTTTTCATTCTGCCGTCGCTCCTCTCCGCCCAGGTCACGAAAGCCGACTACGACCGGGCCTTCGGGCTGCGGGAAAAGCTCCAGAGCCTGGCCGTCGACCTCCCGGAGCGCCCGTCCTTCATCGGAACGACGCCCCGCTTCTGGTACCGAAAAACCGTATCCGGGGGCAGCGCCTTCGTCCTCATGGACGCGGCGACCCTCGAAAAGAAGCCGGCCTTCGACCATGCCAGGCTCGCCGCCGCCCTGGCCAAGGCGGTCGGCGAGGCCGTCGAGCCATTCAAACTCCCGTTCAACACGATCACCTTCGTCGACGGCGAAAAGGCCGTCGAATTCGCCGCCCGGGACAACCGGTGGAAATGCGACCTTTCGACTTATGACCTGACGAAGCTCGGGCCTGTCGAAAGGGGTTCGCGCGACCCCTGGTCGATGTGGGTCCGCGGCCCCGCCCCCGAGGCCGCCTCGGCGAACGTTAAAACCTCGCCCGACGGGGCCCGCGAAGCCTTCATCCGGAATTACAACGTCTGGGTCCGGACGAAAGACAAGAAAGAGGAATTTCCCCTGAGCTGGGACGGGAGCGAGGGCGATTACTACACCTACGCCTCGCTGGCCTGGTCGCCGGATTCGAAAAAGATCGCCGCCTACAGGCTGCGGCGAGGCTACCACCGCCTCGTCAACTACGTCGAATCCTCCCCGGCCGACCAGCTCCAGCCCAAGTTCCGGCAGATGGAATACGCCAAGCCGGGCGACGCCCTGGACATCAGCGTTCCCGTCCTCTTCCACGTCGATCCGAAGGCCAGAATCGACCTCGACAACCGGCTGTTCGCCAATCCATACGACATGTCCGGCCTCGCCTGGCGAAAGGACGGCCGGGCCTTCACCTTCGAATACAACCAGAGGGGCCACCAGGTCTACCGGGTCATCGAAGTCGACGGGACGACCGGCCGGGTCCGGGCCCTGATCAGCGAGGAGCCGAAGACCTTCTTTCACTATTCCGGCAAGAAATACCGCTACGACGTCGACGACGGCCGGGAAATCATCTGGATGTCGGAGCGCGACGGCTGGAACCACCTCTACCTCTACGACGGGCTGACCGGCCAGGTCAAGAACCGGATCACCGAGGGCGAATGGGTCGTCCGCGGGGTCGAGAGGGTCGATGCCGCAAAGCGCGAGATCTGGATCCAGGCCGGAGGGATGAACCCGGGAATCGATCCCTACTTCGTCCACTATTACAAGGTCGACTTCGACGGAACCGGCCTCGCGCCGGTCACCGAAGGGAACGCGACCCACAACCTCGTCTTCTCCTCGGACTATTCCTATTTCCTCGACACATCCTCCCGGGTCGACCGGCCGACGGTCATGGAACTCCGCCGGACGTCGGACCTCAAGGTTCTTACCGAGGTCGAAAAAACCGACGTCTCCGGGCTTGTTAAGGCCGGCTGGAAAGCCCCCGAGGTCTTCGTCGCCAAGGGACGCGACGGCAAGACGGACATCTGGGGGGTCATCTTCCGGCCGACCCGGCTCGACCCGAGAAAGAAATACCCGGTCGTCGAGAGCATCTACGCCGGCCCCCACGGCTCGTTCGTCCCCAAGACCTTCAGCCCCTACAACGGCATGCAGTCCCTGGCCGAGCTGGGATTCATCGTCGTCCAGATCGACGGGATGGGGACCTCCAACCGCTCCAAGTCTTTCCATGACGTCGCCTGGAAAAATATCGGCGACGCCGGCTTCCCCGACCGGATCCTCTGGCACAAGGCCGTCGCGGCCAAGTATCCCTGGTACGACATCACCCGAGTCGGGATCTACGGGACCTCGGCCGGAGGGCAGAACGCCCTCGGCGCCCTCCTCTTCCACCCCGAGTTCTACGACGCCGCCGTTTCGGCCTGCGGCTGCCACGACAACCGGATGGACAAGATCTGGTGGAACGAGCAGTGGATGGGCTGGCCGATCGGGCCCGAATATGCCTCCTCCTCGAACGTCGACAACGCCCACCGGCTCCAGGGCAAGCTTCTCCTCGTTCTGGGGGAGATGGACACCAACGTCGACCCCTCGAGCACGATGCAGGTCGTCAACGCCCTCATCAAGGCCGGGAAGATGTTCGACCTCCTCGTCATCCCCGGCGGAGGTCACGGATCGGGCGGGGCCTATGGGGACAAGAAAAGGTATGATTTCTTCGTCCGGAATCTCCTCGGGCTGGAGCCTCCCGACTGGAACAAGGACGAGCCGAAGAAGTGAGGCTTGGCGGGCGCGGCCCCGCTATTTCGCTTTCTTGGCCGTTTCGGTCTGGCTTTTCCGTCTGAGGTCGGCGGCATGGGCCCGCTTGTAAGTTTGGATGTCCTTGAAGCGCCCCTTGCTGTCGCGGACGGCGTAAAGCTTGGTCCCTTTCGAGCTGCGGTGGGTCGTTCTTTTAACCGGCATGATCTCTCCTCCTCTCCGATTCACGAAGATTATAACCGGCGAAAAACGAGATGGCAATCCTTTCGCCGCTTTTTTTTGTCGAGGGAAACCGGACGCAGCCGTTCAGAGAGGGAGATTGATCCCGAGACCGAGTTCGACGGCCCGCCGGTAGACGAGCGGCGCGACGGCCATGTCGTCCAGGGCCAGGCCGAGGTTCATGGCCATCGTCCGCTCCTCTTCCCGCTCCCGGCCGGGGCTCTTTCCGGCGACGACGTCGCCGAGATCGAGGACCTTTTCCGGGATCTCCCGGAAATAGCCGAGCGTCCTGGTGAACATCATTTGGCGGACATCGTCGGTGCAGAACTTGTCGACGTTCCGGAGGACTTCGCCTTTCCAATAGGAATCGTAATCGACGGGCGAGGCGAAGGCCCCGGGTCCGAACCAATCATTCTCGATGACGGACGAGGGATTCTTGAGGAGGGGGCCGGCCGCGACGACGATGTCGGACCGGCGGACGGCCGCTTCGGGGCTCGCGACGACATCGACGTCCAAGCCGAGCTCCCGCCGGACCTTGTCGGCATAGGCCGCGGCCGCATCCGGGATGAGGTCGAAAGCCTTGACCCGCTTCAGCGGGAAAAGGCCGGCGAGGGCTTCGACGTTGCTGAAGCCCTGGACGCCGCAGGCGAGGATCCCCACGACCTCGCTGTCCTTTCGAGCGAGGTATTTCGCCGCGACCGCCGTCGCCGCCCCCGTCCTTTTAGCCGTGATCCAGGTTGCGTCCATGACGGCCTGGGTCAGGCCGGTTTCGGCGTCGTTCCAGACGATGAGACC
>VGJF01000261.1 GCA_016867585.1 Candidatus Aminicenantota bacterium
CGGCCGGACCCAGGACGAGGCCAAGGCCCAGATCGTCAAGCGGATCGAGGACGAAGCCCGGCTCGAGTCCGTCCAGGTCGTGAAAAGGGTCGAGGAGGAGACCCGGGCCCGCAGCCGCCAGCTGGCGGCCGAAATCGTCGGCAACGCCATCCAGCGCTCGGCCGCCGAGCACGTCGTCGAGTCGACCGTCTCGGTCGTCGACCTGCCGAGCGAGGACATGAAGGGCCGGATCATCGGCCGGGAGGGCCGGAACATCCGGGCCCTCGAGGTGGCCACCGGGGTTGACATCATCGTCGACGACACCCCCGAGGCGGTCATCCTCTCGAGCTTCGATCCCGTCCGGCGGGAGGCGGCCCGGCTGGCCATCCAGAGGCTCGTCCTCGACGGCCGGATCCATCCCGCCCGGATCGAGGAGGTCGTCGAGAACGTCAAGTCCGAGCTCGAGGAGAAGATCCGCCAGGAGGGCGAGTCGGCGGCGTACGAGCTCCGGGTCCAGAACCTCCATCCCGAGCTCGTCAAGCTCCTCGGCAAGCTCAAGTACCGGACGAGCTACGGCCAGAACGTCCTCCAGCACTCCAAGGAGGTCGCGTTCCTGGCCGCGGCCATGGCCCAGGAGCTCGGCCTGAACACCCAGGTCGCCCTCCGGGCCGGTCTCCTTCACGACATCGGCAAGGCCATCGACAAGGAGGTCGAGGGGACCCACACCGAGCTCAGCGTCGAGCATTGCCGCAAGCACGGCGAGAACGAGGCCGTCGTCCAGGCCATCGCCTCCCATCACCGCGACGTCGACTTCCCCTCGATCGAGGCCGTCCTCGTCCAGGCGGCCGATACGCTCTCGGCGGCCCGGCCGGGGGCCCGGCGCGAGCTGCTCGAGGCCTACATCAAGCGGCTGGAGAAGCTCGAGAGCCTGGCCAAGGCCTTCGAGGGCGTGGCCAAGGCCTTCGCCCTCCAGGCCGGACGGGAAATCCGGATCATGGTCGACGCCGGCCGGGTGGCCGACGACCGGGCGGCCCTCATCGCCAAGGACATCGCCGCCAAGATCAAGAACGAGCTCGATTATCCCGGCCAGATCAAGGTCACCGTCATCCGCGAGATGAGGGCGGTCGAGTATGCCCGCTAAGTTCGGGGTGCTCCTCGTCGGCGACGTCGTCGGGCGGACGGGGAGGACGGCCCTGAGGCGGCATTTGCCGGCCCTGCGGCGCAAATACGCCCCGGCCTTCGTCGTCGCCAACGGGGAGAACGCGGCCGGCGGGGTGGGGATGACCGCGGAGGTCGGGCGGGAGATGTTCGCCCTGGCCGACGTCCTGACGAGCGGCAACCACATTTGGGACAAGAAGGAGGGGATCCCTTATCTCGACCGCGAGCCGCGGCTCCTGCGGCCGGCCAACTATCCGCCCGGGAACCCGGGGCGGGGGGCCTGCGTCGTCGAGACGGGCGAGGGCGGCGACAGGGTGGCCTTGGGGGTCCTGAACCTCCAGGGCCGGGTCTTCATGGAGCCGATCGACTGCCCCTTCCGGACGGCCGAGGCCGAGGTCGCCAGGCTGAGGGAGCGGACGCCGGCGATCGTCGTCGACATCCACGCCGAGGCGACGTCCGAGAAGGCGGCCCTGGGCTGGTTTCTCGACGGGAAGGTCTCGGCCGTCGTCGGGACGCACACCCACGTCCCGACGGCCGACGAGCGGATCCTGCCGGGCGGGACGGCCTACATCACCGACTTGGGGATGGTCGGGGCCCGGAACACGGTCATCGGGATCAAGGCCGACCAGTCGATCGAGCGGTTCCTGTCGGGCCGGCCGGTCCGGTTCGAGCCCGAGAAGGGCGGGGTCTTCCTCTCGTGCGTCTTCGTCGAGATCGACGCGGCCACGGGGAAGGCGTTGTCCATCGCCCGCGAAGTCATCGTCGAAGACGCGGCGTCCGACAGATGCGGGACACTTTAAAGTGTCCCCCATCTTTAGCCAAATAAACAGGGAATAGTGGACCTGTCCCCCTATTATTTCTTAAGATATAGCCTATGGCAGACCCGGACGGAGTCGGCAACCGGACAGGCGCGGGCGGCGAGAAATTCGGGCAGCCCGTCGTCCGGGAGGGAAGCCTCGTCTTCCGCGATAAAGTTTACTCCGTCAGCGAGCTGACGGCCGTCGTCAAGGCCGCCCTGGCGACCGCCTTTCCCCAGGTCTGGGTCGCGGGCGAAGTCTCTAACGCCAGGAAATATCCGTCCGGGCACATCTACCTGACCCTCAAGGACGCCGAAGCCCAGCTTTCGGCCGTCGTCTGGAGAGGCGACGCCGCCCGCCTGAAATTCGAGCTCAAGGACGGGCTGGCCCTCCTCTGCCGGGGCAAGATCGACATCTATGCCGCCCGGGGCCAGTACCAGCTCATCATCGACCACGCCGAGCCGAAGGGAAAGGGCGCCCTTCAGCTCGCCTTCGAGCAGCTGAAGGAAAAGCTGAGGCTCGAAGGGCTGTTCGACCCGGCCCGGAAGCGCAAGCTGCCCCTCCTTCCCAAGACGATCGGCCTCGTGACCTCTCCCCGAGGGGCGGCGATCGTCGACATCCTGCGGACGATCGAGCGCCGCTTCGCCAAGGTGCGGATCGTCATCTACCCGGCTCGCGTCCAGGGCGAGGGGGCGGCGGCCGAGATCGTCGAGGGGATCGGGGTCCTGGGCGGCCGGCCCGACATCGAGGTCCTCATCGTCGGCCGGGGCGGGGGTTCGATCGAGGACCTGTGGGCCTTCAACGAGGAGCCCGTGGCCCGGGCGATCGCCGCCTGTCCGGTCCCGGTCATCTCGGCCGTCGGACACGAGGTCGACTTCACGATCGCCGACTTCGCGGCCGACATCCGGGCCTCGACCCCGACGGCCGCGGCCGAGCTCGTCGTCGAGAAGGAGGCGGCCTTCGCCGAGCGGATCGAGAACCTCGGCCGGCGCGCCGCCCAGGCCTTTCGCCTCGCCCTCGAGGAGCGGAGGCACGAGGTCACGAGCCTTGCCCAGCACGGCATTTTCCAGACGTTCCGGATGCGGCTCATGTCCCGGGGCCAGTACGTCGACGACCTCGAGGAGCGGGCCTGGGAAGTCGTCCGCGGCGAGAGGCGGCGGATGGCCGAGGCGATGTCCAAGGCGGAGCTCGCGGAGGAGCGGGCGGCCTCGCTGTTGAGGCGGCGGCTGTCGGAGGCCGCGGGGCGGGCGGCCCTCTGGCGGGAGAAAATCGGCGGGGCGTTCCGGACGGCCCTTCGCGACCGGGCCGCCGCCTGGGAAAGGCTGGCCGCCGGCTTGAACGCCCAGAGCCCGTTGGAGGTCCTCCGCAAGGGCTACGCCGTCGTCTGGAAGGACGGCGGGGCGGGGGAGCGGGCGCCGCGCGCCCCGGTCGTCAAGATCGAGGACGTCCGGGCGGGCGACGAGGTCGCGGTTTCTTTCTACCGGGGGGAATTCACGGGCCGGGTGAGCGCCGTCGAGCCCGGGGCGCGGGTCGTCCCTTCGACGGCCGAAGGGCCGGGAGAAAACTCGCCGAAGCCGGGATGACCCTCCGCTTCTTTTCGCCCCCGGAAATCATCAAGGAGTGGGAGATGAAGGACAAAGACAAGGACAAAGAGAAGGGCCTGGACTTCGAGAAGGCCTTGGCCGACCTCGAAGGCATCGTCGAGAAGCTCGAGAAGGGCGGTCTCGGCCTGAACGAGTCGCTCGGAGTTTTCGAAAAAGGGGTGACCCTGGCCCGCTACCTGCGGGCCGAGCTCGACAAGGCCGAGAAAAAGATCGAAATCCTCCTCAAGAGCGAAAAAGGAGGGCTGAGGGCGGAGCCCTTCAGCCTCGAGGAAGCGGAGGGCGAGGGAAGGCCGGGCGGCGGGGCGAAGGCCGCGGCGCCCTCCGCCGGCGGCGCGGAGGACGAAGAGGACGGGGACGAGAAGGAAGACGGCGAGGACGACGGAGAGGGGGGCGAGGGGGACGTCGGGGAGGCGGACGGGACGCGAAGAGCCGGAACGAGGAAGAGGCCGGGGCCGCGGGCGAAAAAAGCCGACGACGACTCCGAGCTCCCGTTTTGAGGAGGACGGCGATGGGCTCCGAAAAAGCCAAGGGCGGCGCGAAACTCGGGAGATTCCGGGCGATGATCGAGGCCGAGCTCGGCCGCCTCCTGGCCCGGGAAGAGACGATCCTCTTCCAGGCCATGCGCTACGCCGTCCTCGGCGGCGGGAAGCGCTTCCGGCCGCTGCTCACCCTCGCCGCGGCCGAGGAGTTCGGCGGGGCGGCCGGGGTGAAGACGGCTTTGCCCTTCGCCGCCGCGGTCGAGTTCATCCATGCTTACTCCCTCGTCCACGACGACCTCCCCTGCATGGACGACGACGACCTCCGCCGGGGGAAGCTCGCCTGCCACAGGGCCTTCGGCGAGGACATGGCCTTGCTGGCCGGCGACTCGCTCCTGACC
>VGJF01000262.1 GCA_016867585.1 Candidatus Aminicenantota bacterium
GTTCGACGAAGGAGCCGGGGTCGAGGAGGAGCTCCAGCCGCTCCCGGGCCGTGTACTTCCCCTCGGCATGCTGTTTGGCGACGCGCTCCGCCCCCCCGCCCGCCTCGGCCTTGCGTTCGAGTTCGGTCAGGTGGGCCCGGAGGGCGTCGTGGTCGGGCGATGGATGGTCGGCCATGGCGCTCTTTTCTGCCCGTCAAATATATCCCCAGGCGCGCGGCAAAGTCAATGAAAGGAGCGGCCTTGCGTGGCGGTCCGTAATCCGGTAAAGTTAGACAGCCGCTATAAACTATGCCGTTGTTAGCCGGAAGGAGGCCCATGGCCCGCCGACCCCAGATCATCAAGCTCGGCGACATCGCCGACGTCATCGCCCGGGAATTCGCCGGCCGGGACGTCATCACCTGCTACATCGGGTCGAACGCCGCCGTGCCGACGGCCTGCCTGGAGGCCTTGACCGGGGCCCTCAAGGCCGGCAAACCGAAGCTCCCCTACCTCCGGATGGTCCATCTCCTCCTCCAAGGGCCGGTGCCTTATGTCGAGCCGGGGCTCCAGGACCGGGTCATGACCTATTCGATTTTCTCGGCGGGGGAGGTCCGCAAGGCCGCCAACGAGGGCCGGGCGTTCTACCTGCCCTGCACCCTGGCCAACCTCGACAGCCTGATCGGCAAGGGCAAGCCCTACATGCCCGACGTCGCCATATTCAAGGTCCGGCCGCACGAGCTGACCAAGGAGTTCAGCCTCGGCCTGTCGGTCGAGGCGATGCATACGGCCATCGACCACGCGACCTGCGTCATCGCCGAGCTTGATTTCAGCATGCCCTTCACCCAGGGCCAGAGCATCGTCGACGCCTCCTCCATCGACTACCTGATCGACGACGACGACATCAAACCCTGTTATCATTTTCCCGCACCCGATTTCGACAACCTCCCCCCCGCGGAGCAGAGGATCGGGGAGCTGATCACCGGGCATTTCATCCGGGACGGGGTCACCCTCCAGGTCGGGATCGGCGAAATCCCCGACGCCGTCGTCGGGATGATCACGAAGTCGACCTACAAGGACCTCGGGATCCAGACCGAGCTCTACGGCGACGGCCTGATGATGCTCCAGAAGCTGGGGATCGTCACCAACCGGAGGAAGCGGCAGCACCTCGGCTACACGACGACCTCGCTCATCATGGGCTCGATGGAGCTCTACGAGTTTGTCCACATGCGGGCCGGCCTCCAGATGAGGCCCTGCATGACGACGAACAACGCCGAGGTCGTCCGGCGGAACGCCCCCTTCATCTCGATCAACACGGCCATGGGGGTCGATTTGTTCGGGAACGTCTGGGCCGACTACGTCGACGCCCGCCGCTACTACAGCGGGGTCGGCGGCCAGCCTGATTTCGTCCGGGCCCTCAACGACCCGGCCTACGGCGTCCCGATCATCACCATGAAGAGCCGGACGGACAAGGGAAAGTCGAAGATCGTCAAGGTCCATCCCCCCGGGGTCAGCCTGACGGCTTCGGCTTACGACGGCGTCGTTATCGTCGACGAGTACGGAGTCGCCGATCTCCGGGGGCTGACGGCCGGGGAAAAGGCCCTGGCCATCGCCTCGATCGCCCACCCGAAATACCGCGACGAATACCTCCGATCGATCTACGACGACCCCCTCTTCACCAAGCCCCGCGGCGCCGCGCTTGGGAAAACGCCGCGCGGCGTCACGCTCTATAACGGCTCGATCAAGCTCGACGAGGAGTGAGGCTCTATCCCGCCCGGCGGCAGACGACCGCGACGACGGTCTTGTCGTTCCCGCCCATGTTGACCGACAGGCCGTAGGGCCGCTCGGGCGTGATCCCGACTTGCCATTTTCCGGCTTTTCCGGTGAGTTGCTGCCAGACCGTCACGGCCTGGCGGACGCCTGTCCCGCCCGTCGGATGGCCCCAGCCGATGAGGCCGCCGTTCGTGTTGAACGGCATCGCCCCCGTCCGGGCCGTCGCGCCGCTCAAGATGTAATCGGGGCCTTCGCCCGGCTTGGCCAGGCCGATCGCTTCGACCGACAGGACGCCCGAGATCGTGAAGCAGTCGTGGCACTCGACCGTCCCCAGGTCCGCGGCCGCGATCCCGGCCATGGCCAGAGCCTTTTCGACGGCCCGAACCGTGGTTTCGAGGCGGGTCATGTCGGACGGCGGCAGGGTCAGGTCGGCTTCGACCTGGCCCCATCCGACGACTTCGACGGCCTCGACCTTGGGAATCCCGACCCTTTCCAGTCCCGCCTCCGAAACGACGGCGATCGCCGCCGCCCCGTCCGAGACCTTGGAGCAGTCGTAGACGTTGAGATGGTCGACGAACGATTTCGGATTGGGCTCGGTCAGGGCCAGGGCTTCGAGGTCGGGGCAGGTATTGTGAAACTCTTGGGCCGTATCGCAGAGGCGGGCGTTCTCGACGGCGTTCCGAAACCAACGGGCGAAGGCTTTGCGCGTCTTTTCCCGCCCGTATTTCTCGAAATACGCCCCGGCCCGGTCGCTGAAGCCGGCCGGGAAGAAATAGGCGTGGCCCTTCTTTCGCTCGCCGCGGAACCAGCCGGCCCCGGCCAGAATGTCGGCCCCGTAGATCGCCTTGACCGTGTTCTGGACCTCGACGCCGATCGCCAGGACGACGTCGGCCGTCTCGGCCAGGACGGACTTGACGGCCGTCATCAGGCCCAGGCCGCCCGAGCCGCAGGCGCCCTCGACCCGGACGCACGGCTTCCAACGGAGGGATGCGTCGACCGAGGGGATGAAGGCGGCCAGGTTGCCCTGCTTGTTGAACCGGGCGGCCATGAAGTTGGCGATGACCCCCTCGTCGACCTTGTCCCCTCCGCCGATCTGCTTCAGCGTCCCCTGGCCGGCCTCCTTGATGTACTCTTCGAGGCCGGGCCGGGGCTTCTTGGGATTGAACTCCTTGCGCCCCGTGCCCAGGGAGATGGTGTTGTAGCCGGCGGTCATGAAGACTTTACGGCGCGGTTTCGTCATCGTCGCCTCCTCACCTCAGTCGAAATAGGCGTTGATCGGCCCGTAGGCGTGATAGAAGCCGGTCAGAAGGACGGTGTTGACGTCCTCCGCGGTCGCCGCGACCCCGTCCTTGACGAGCCCCTGCCCGATGGCTTTGGAAACCCGGCCGTAGCGGACGGCCATCTCGGCCCCCATCGTCTGGGACGATTTGAGGTCCTTGAAATAGGCCTCGAGAAGCGCCGGGCGGTCGGGCGCCCCGACGACGGCCTTCCAGGGCTTGGCCGAGGCCGGCGGCGCCCCCAATTTCGCATCGGCCCGGGCGGCGATCTCGGCCAGGGGAACATAAATCGTCTTTTCGGGGTCGAAGACGCCCGACGGCCGGCCTCTCTCGTATTTCAGAAAGCCGTCCTTCTGAGAACCGTCGGCGAACTGGCCGCCCTTGACGCCCATCCCGATGAGCCTGTCCAACAGGCTGCTGTGGAGGACGGCGTTCGGCAGGCGGTCGTTCATGACCTTGAGGATGAACTGGCAGACGTCCAGCCCGACGTAATCGACGAGCTGGAAGATGCCCATCGGCCGGACGAGGAACTCTTGAGTGACCTTGTTGACCATGTAAACGGCGTCGACGAAGCCGTGCTCGGGGCAGAGCTTCTCGGCCTCGGCGATCCCGTAGAGGGCGTCTCGCATGAAGTGGCCGTTGCCGATGAAACCGGCCATGTCGCACGAGGGGACGACCGTCTTGCGGAGCCTCTTGGCGTATTGGCCGGCGAAGTCGGTCAGCTCCGCCACGGTCGTTTCGGCGCGGATGACTTCAACAAGTTTTTGGACGGCCGGGGGATTGTAGAAGTGGAAGCCGATGATCCGTCCGCCCAAGCCGACCTTCTCGTCGAGCTCGTGGATGGGGATGGACGAGGTGTTGGTCAGGAACCACGGCTTCTTGGCGTTCGACGCCTCGATCCGGGAGAGGAGCTTGACCTTGAGGTCGGGGTTCTCGTTCACGGCCTCGAAGATCAGGGTCGCCTCGGCGGCGACGTCGAGGGAGGTCGTCGGCCGGACGAGGGCCAAGACGTCCTCGATGTACTGGCGGATGACGTCCTCGTTCTCGATGAGGTCCTCCCGCCCCTCATAGGCCTTCCGGAGGGCGCTGACCTTCTTCTCCGCGGCCTTGAGGACCTGCGAGCGGAGATATTTCGTCAGGCCGGCCAGGGCGGCCGAAGAGACGTCGACGGCGTTCAGGGCGAACGTCCGGCCTTTGTTCTCTGGATCGAGGCTCAAGTCGGCCATCTCCAGGGCCGTCAGGAGGACGATCCCGCTTCCCATCTTGCCGGCCGCCCCGAGGACGGCCACGTTTTCCAACCGGTCGGCGTAGCTCATCGGTGTCCTTTCA
>VGJF01000263.1 GCA_016867585.1 Candidatus Aminicenantota bacterium
TGAGGCCCTCATCCTTCCCCTGGGGGATTTCACCGCCGCCTCCGGCGGGGACTGGGTCTTCAAGGTTGAATCCGACGGAAAAAGCGCCGTCAAGACCGCGGTGAAATTCGGCCGGGAGAACGCCTCGGTCGTCGAGGTCCTCAAGGGACTGTCGCCGGGCGACCGGGTCATCGTCTCGTCCTACGCCTCCTTCGGCGGACGGGACAGACTCGTCCTCAAGGAGCGCTGAAGAGCCGTGGCCCGTCTCCGACGCCTCCTCGCCTTGGGCGGATGTCTGCCGATCGCCCTGGCGATCGGCCTCGACGGAGGGGACCGGGAGCGGGCCTTGACCTTGGAGGAGGGCATCCTTCTGGCCCTCAAGAACAACCTCGGCCTGGCCGTCGAGGCCATCAATCCGAGGCAGGCCGAGCTGGCCTTCGGGTTCGCCAAGGAAAAATTCATCCCCAGCCTCGGTTTCGGCTTCAGTTCGTCGTCGACGAGCGCGGCCTCGTTCTCCTGGATCGAGGCCACGGCCCAGGTGACGTCGGACGACCAGAATTACGCGGCCTTGATCTCCCAATTCATCCCCACCGGAGGGAGGATTTCGGCCGCGCTGTCCTCCTACAAGAGCGAGAGCAACCGGAGTTTCCAGACGATCAACCCGCGCTTCGGAAGCACCCTGAGCTTTTCCATCTGGCAGCCCCTTCTCCGGAATTTCGGGCTCGAGCTCAACCGCCGGGACATCAAGATCGCCCGCAACGCCCTGGACATCTCCGAAACGCAGTTCCAGGCCGCTCTCCAGGATACGATCCTCCGGGTCGAACAGGCCTATTGGAACCTCGTCTACGCCCTCGAGAACCTCGAGGTCCGCCGCCAGTCCCTGGCCCTGGCCAAGGACCTCCTCGTCAAGAACAAGCGGGAAGCCGAGGTCGGGACGATCGCTCCGATCGAGGTCCTGAACGCGGAGTCCGAGGTCGCGACCCGGGAGGCCGATATTCTCGAGGCCGAGAGCGCGGTCGCTTCCCGGCAGGACCAGATCCTGACCATCCTTAACCTCGAAGCCTCCGAGCCCGGCGGCCGGGCCACCCGGATCATCCCCCTCGACAAGCCGTCTTACGCCCGGACTCCCTTGTCCCTCGACGAGTGCCTGTCCATCGCCCTGGCCAACCGCCCCGACCTCCGGATTTACCGGATCGACCTCGAAAACAAGGTCATGACCTACGCCTACTGGAGGAACCAGCTTTTGCCCGACCTCAGCGTCTCGGCCTCGTATTGGAGCCCGGGGATTTCCGGGACCCAGCTCCTCTACGAAGACGGCAATCCTTTGACGGGCGTCGTCGTCGGGAAGGTTCCCGGAGGGGCCTCGGCCTCGATCCGGGACGCCTTCGGATTCAAGTACCGGAACTGGTCGGTCGGCCTCAGCCTGAGCGTCCCCCTCCAGAATTTCCTGACCCGAGAGCATTTCGCTTCCATCCGGCTGAGCCACGACCAGGCCGTCCTCCGGATCAAGAACGCCGAGCAGCAGGTCTTTCTCGAAGTCAAAAACGCCGTCCGGGACGTCGAGACGAACTACAAGCGCGTCCAGGCCTACAAGGTCGCCCGCGAGCTCGCCGAGCGCAAACTGGCCGCGGAGGAGAAGAAGCTCAAGGTCGGCCTGACGACGAACTATCTCGTCCTCATCCATCAGCGGGACCTGGCCAACGCCCGGACCTCCGAGCTCAAGGCGATCATCGACTACAATCTCAGCCTGGCGGGGCTCGACCGGTCGCTCGGGACGAGCCTCAAGACGAAAAACATCGTCCTGGCCGATGTTCTCCATCGATAAACGGCAAAGGAGGCCATCATCATGACTCCTCGCTTCACCGGACCGGACATTCCGAGGCGGACATTCCTCTCCTGGGGGCTCAAGGGCGGGGCTTTCATCGCCGCCGCCCCGTCCGTGCTCTCCCAGTTCTGGGCCTGCCGGAGGTCTCCGGAAAAAGCCGGGGCGGCCGTCCTCGATCCGGGACAACTGGAAAAAGTCGTGGCCAAGGCCCTGGCCGGAGGCGGGGACTTTGCCGACGTCTATGTCGAACACCGGGTCTCGCGGTCCGTCCTCCTCGAGGAGGAGAAATACAAGAGCGCGATCTTCGGGATCAGCCAAGGAGCGGGCGTCAGGGTCTTGTCGGGGGACAAGACCGGCTTCGCCTACACGGACGAGCTGAGCGAGGAGAAAATCCTCCGGGCGGCCGAGGTCGCCTCGGCCATCGCCCAAGGCTCGGAGACGGGGCGGGCCGTCGGCCTCCAGGAAGCCCGCCGGCCGTCCTACATCTCCGTCCGCGTCCCCCTCGGCGACGTCGCCGACGCCAAACGGCTGGAGGTCATGATGAGGGCCCACCAGGCCGCCCGCGATTACGACAAGCGGATCACGATGGCCTCGGTGAACTACTACGACGAGGTCCGGAGCCGGACGATCGCCAATTCCGAGGGGCTGTTTCTCCGCGACGAGCTGCCGCTCCTGTTTTTCATCGTCCAGACCCTCGGGGCCGGAAACGGGACCTCCCACATGGGCCGGGAGCGGCTGAGCCGCCGCTCCGGCTTCGAAATGTTCGATGAGGTCAAACCGGAGGACCTGGCCCGGGCCTGCGCCCGGGAGTCGATCGCCATGCTCGAGGCCAAGGACGCCCCGGCCGGCCGGATGGACGTCGTCATGCAGAACGGATGGGGCGGCGTGCTCGTCCACGAGGCCGTCGGCCATCCCCTCGAAGCCGACAACATCGCCAAGGAGATCGGCGTCTTCACCGGCAAGCTCGGCCGGAAGGTCGCCGCCCCGATGTTCACCATGGTCGACGACGGGACGCTGCCCAATTTCCGGGGAACGGCGAACTTCGACGACGAAGGGACGCCGATGCGGCGCAACGTCCTCATCCGCGAGGGCGTCCTCGAGAAATACATGACCGACGTCCGTTCGGCCCGGCAGATCCGGGCCGAACGGACGGGCAACGGCCGCCGGGAGAGCTTTCGCCACATCCCCATTCCCCGGATGACGAACACCTTCATCGAGGCCGGAACGGACAAGCCGGAGGACATCCTGGCTTCGACGAAAAGCGGGATCTACGTCCAGAGCCTGAGCGGGGGGAGCGTCAACCCGGTCACCGGCGTCTTCAACTTCACCTGCCGGGAAGCCTATCTCATCGAAAACGGGAAGAGAACCGTGCCGGTCAAAGGGGCGACGCTCGTCGGCAACTGCCTGGACATCATCCAGGGGATCGACGCCGTGGGCGACGACCTCGACTTCGGGCCGGGGATCTGCGGCAAGGGGCAAGAGGCCGAAGTGACCGCCGGCCAGCCGACCGTCCGGATCCGGGGGATCAACGTCGGCGGAACGCGCAGGCGATGAGGGAGGGGAAAATGGACAGCCGCACCCTGGCCGAATGGATCGTCAAGACCTGCCTGAAGAAGGGCGCCGACGGAGCCGAAGTCTATCTCGAGTCGGGCCGGCAGCTGAGCCTCGCCGTCCGCAACGGCGAAATCGAAACCGTCCAAGAGGCGGCCACCGGCGGGGCCGGCCTCCGCGTTTTCGTCCAAGGGAGGATGGCCTTCGCCGCCTCGAATGACCTGTCCGAGGCCGCCCTCGCAGACGCCGCCGGCCGGGCGATCGCGTTCGCTGGATCGATGACCGCCGACCGGTCCAACGTCCTCCCCGACGACGCGGCCGAGACGCCGGTCGAGGGGCTTTACGATCCCGAAATCGCCGCCGTGCCGCTCGAGGCCAAGATCGCCCTCCTCAAAACGGCCGAAAAGGAGGCTCTGAAGGATCCCCGGATCACGAAAAGCGCCGGAGCCCGATACGGGGAAGGGGAGGGCGAGGTCGTCATCGTCAACTCGAACGGCGTGGCGAAGAGCGCCAAATCGGCCGCCTGCTCCTACGGCCTCTCCGTCGTCGCCGAGAAAGGCGACCAGAAATCATCCGGCAGCAAGAGCTGCGGCCGGCGCGCCTACGCCGACTTGAAGCCGCCGGCCGCGATCGCCGCCGAAGCGGCCGAAAAAGCCGCGGGGATGCTCGACCCGAAAATGGTCAAGACCCAAAGGGCGGCCGTCATCTTCCACCCCGATGTCGCCGGCGCGCTCCTGGGGGGAATCATCGGGGCGATCAACGGGGAGCGGGTCCTTCAAAGGGCGAGCTTCCTGGCCGAGAAGCTCGACCGGAAAATCGCCTCGGACCTCTTGACGATCATCGACGACGGGACGATGCCCAAGGGACCGGCCAGCTCACCCTTCGACGGCGAAGGCGTGGCCACGGCCAAGAAGGTCATCGTCGACCGGGGCGTCCTCCGGGGGTTTCTCTACAACACGATCGTCGCCCGGA
>VGJF01000264.1 GCA_016867585.1 Candidatus Aminicenantota bacterium
TGAGGGGATGGAGTTCCGGAGGAATCATGGCCTACTGGGCGGCCGCCCATACGGATCGCTTCAAGGCGATCTCGGCCGGAGCGGGGCTGACGAATCTCGTGAGCTTCTATGGAACGAACGAGGCGGAGGGGAGAGGAGGCGATTCTCCGCTTCCCCCTTCTTCCGCGAGCCCCCTCATTCCAATCCGAGGACGGACCGGAATCCGGGAATATCCAGGAAGCCGTGTCCGCTGATGTTGAAGGCGATGACCTTTGTCTCGCCCGATTCGCGGCACTTGATCGCCTCGTCGATGGCGGCGCAGATCGAGTAGGACGATTCCGGCGCCGGCAGCCAGCCCTCGGTCTGGATGAACAGCCGGGCATTCTCAAAAACGTGCTTCTCATCGCCGGGGTAGGCGATCGTGTCGATATAACCCTCGTGCCGCAGCAGGCTCAGGATCGGCGAACAGCCATGGTAGCGGAGCCCGTCGCCCTTGATCGGTTCCATATCGCAATGGTGGCCGAGGGTATACATTTTCAGCATCGGCGTCATTTCGGCATAGTCGGCGAAGTCGTATTGATACGTGCCCTGAAGGTTCGGGGCCACTCGGCTCTGGGCGGCGATGAACCTGATTTTCCGGCCCTTCTTCAGGACCTCGCCCATGAAGGGCAGGGCGAATCCGCCGAAATTAGACCCGCCGCCGAGGCAGGAGATGATGACGTCGGGGTAGTCGTCGAAGACCTCGAATTGCTTTTGGGCTTCCAGACCGATGATCGTCTGGTGCATGAGGACGTGGTTCAGGACCGAGCCCAGGCTGTAGGTGGCCGCCGGGTCCTTTTCGGCATCCTCCAGACCTTCGGAGATGGCGATGCCCAGGGAGCCGACATGTTGAGGATTCTTGTCGTAGAGCGATTTCCCGAACTTTGTGACGGGGCTTGGGGAGGCGTGGACGTCCGCGCCCAGAAGCTTCATCAGGGACAAGCGGTCTTTCTTCCAGTTGAAAACGCTCCGGACCCAGTAGACCGTGCATTTCAGGCCCGTCAAGGCGGCGGCGTAGGCCAGGGCCGTGCCCCATTGGCCGGCCCCCGTTTCCGTGGTCAGCCGCTTGAAGCCCTGTTGTTTGGCGTACCAACATTGGGCCAGGGCGGTGTTGACCTTGTGGCTTCCCGTCGGGCTGTAAAACTCGCCCTTATAATAAAGCCGGGCGGGGGTGTCGAGCTTCTTTTCCAGGTTCCTCGCCCGGAAAAGAGGCCTCGGACGGCCGGCTTTGGCGAAGAGGTCCATGATGCCGCCCGGAATGTCGATCCAGCTCTCCGGGGAGAATTCCTGCTTCAGGCATTCTCCGATCAAAAGATTCGGCAGGTTGTTGATCCGCGAGGGCCCCTCCACGGGGTCCATCGGCGGCGGCAGCGGCACCGGAAGGTCGGGAATGATGTTGTACCAGCGGTCCGGAACTTCATCGTGTCTCAGATTGACCATGTCTCTCATCGCTGTCCTCCTTTTCGGCCCGGGAGCGCATCGCCTCCCGTTTGTCGCCGTCTTCCAAATTATAAAATATATTCTATAATATCTATTAATGAGACGATGTCAAGCCCGAAAAAAGGCCGAACAGGGGCCGCGCGGGAGTGGCCCTCGTTAATAAAACATGCTGATGCCGCCGATCAGAGCGATCCCGGCCACGATGACGGTCAGGAGCGGCTCGGAAAGACGAAGGATGTGCCGGGTTCCCAAATGGACGCCCGGCCAGGCCCCCAAGGCGAGCAGGAGCGTCGGGAGGGCTTTCACATGGCCGTAGCCGAGATAGACAAGGCCCAGGACGACCGCGCGGCGGCGAGCCGGACGCCCGGAAGCCTCATCCTCCGGCCTTCCTTTGCCGCGGTTTCCGCGAGCGCGGCGTTTCGCCCGCCCGCACGGCCCGCATCCGGCTCGCCAGATCGGCGAAGCTCGTCCCTTCGAGGATCGCGGCGATGGAGTCGCGGGTCTCCTTCCAGAGTCCCTTCAAGCCGCAAAAGCGCTCCCGGGGACAGACTTCGTGGGCCGTGACGCTGACGCAGCCGATCGGAGCCAGGGGGCCGTCCATGACCCGGATGACCTCGGCTACGGAAATCCTGTCCGGAGGCTTGGCCAATGTGTAGCCGCCGTTCGGTCCCTTCCGGCTCCGGAGGTATCCGAACCGCTTGAGCTGGAGGAGGATCTGCTCGAGGAAGCGCTCGGGGATGTCCTGGGCCTCGGAGATCTCGCGGATGTGGACGGGAGGATCGCCGTGGCGGAGGGCCAGCTCAAGCATGGCCCGGCTGGCGTATTCGCCCTTTGTCGAAAGCCGCATCGGAGGCTCCCTTAGTCGACTTGTTCAACAGACTTTATCATTTATCACAGACCGAAGGCCGGTGTCAAATCGATTTGCGGCCGGGACGAGGCCGGTATCCGGACGCCCTTCCGTTCGGCCGGCGATTCGGATACCATGGGCCCGATAAGGAGACGCCGATGGCCTCCAAGACAGCGAAAATCCTGATCGTCGATGACGAGAAGACCTTCTGCTACAGCCTCGGCCTGGCCCTGGCCCTGGCCCTGGCCCCGGGTCTTCAACGCCGGCTCGAACCGCGCGGACTTCACCAAGGAAGCCATCGTCCGGCTCATCCGCAAGCCCGCCCCGGAAGTTGAGGTCGAAACCAAGGACCTGAGCTTCGACGGCGACATGCGGGACGCCGCCGTCTCGTTCGACCGGATCGAGCGCGAGCTCGGCTGGACGGCCCGCATCTCCGTCGAGGAGGGGATCCGGGAGCTCGTCGAGGCCGTCCGCACCGGCCTCCTCGTCAAAGCCCCAAACGGCGGCGTCCTCTCCTTCAATGCCGCTGGCGACTAAGACGATCTTTGTAGTACGACGAGTAGAAGGCCCGGAAGTCGGCGCTCTTCTCCTTGATTGTGCGCCACCAGGCCTCGTCGTCGACGCACCAGCGGACCGCCCGCTCCAGCCCCTCCTCGAATCCGACCTCGGGCTTACAGCCAAGGGCCCGGATCTTCCGGCAGGTCAAGGCATAGCCGCGGTCGTGGCCGAGGCGGTCGGGAACGAACTTGATCAGGTCCCGGCTCTTGCCCAGGAGCTTGATGATCCGGCGGGCGACGTCGATGTTCATTCACTCGTCGTTGGCCCCGATGTTGTACGCCTCGCCGAAAACGCCTTTCCGGGCGACGAGCTCTATGGCCCGGCCGTTGTCCTCGACGAACAGCCAGTCGCGGACGTTCCGGCCCTTTCCGTAGAGGGGAAGGCTTTTCCCCTCCATGGCCTTCGTCGTGAAGAGGGGGATGAATTTCTCGGGATACTGGAACGGCCCGTAGTTGTTGCTCGGCCGGACGATGAGAACGGGCGAGCCGCAGGTCACGGCGTCGGCGGAAGCGAGCCGGTCGGCCCCGGCCTTGCTCGCCGCGTAAGGCGAGGAGGGATTGATCGGGTCGGTCTCCTTGAAGAATCCTTCGTCCCGGCTGCCATAGACCTCGTCGGTCGAGACGCGGACGAAGAATTCGACCTGGGGCAAGCCCCGCAGGGCTTCGAGAAGAGCCCAGGTCCCGAAGACGTCGGTCAGGACGAACTCGCCGGCGTCGACGATCGACCGGTCGACGTGTGACTCGGCGGCGAAATGGAAGACGCCCTGGACGCGCCCGAAGATGCCGGCGGCCATCTTCGGGTCGCGGATGTCGCCGTGGATGAATTCGTGCCGGTTGTCGCAGGCGAGGTCGGCCAGGTTGTCGAGGTTTCCGGCGTAGGTCAACTTGTCGAGGTTGACGATCCGGATATTCGGATAGCGGTCGAGGAGGAGATGGATGAACTTGCTGCCGATGAATCCCGTCCCGCCGGTAATCAGGATCGTCTTTTCGTTGAACTTCCTCTCGGCCGCGCTTCGATTCACTTTTCTCTTATTCGTCTTCACCGGCGTCATCCTTTCCTCCAGGCGAAGACCCGGCCGATGGTATCGGCACCGGGAAGGGGACGCTCGAGACGGCGGTGCCAGAAGGGATTGCCCTTGTCCTGCTCCAAGGCATGGAGGCTGCCCAGGCGAGCCAGGACCATGAGAAAGGCCGCGGTAAAGACGGGCCGCATCGGAATGACGGGCCGGCCGGCGAGAATCTCGTCCGGTTCGCCTGCATCAAGTCCGACAAATGGCGGAGCCTCGGTCGCTGCGGCCTGGGAGCCGTTCTCGGTTCAAAGAATCTCAAGGGTCTCTCGTTCCGCGGAAACCCTGGGTTCGACAGTCATAGGCAGATTTTGAGCCATTTTTCGCTATAAGTTCTTTATTATCAACGTCCGATTCTTTCGTCAAACCGAAATGCAGTAGGCAT
>VGJF01000265.1 GCA_016867585.1 Candidatus Aminicenantota bacterium
CCGGAGGCCGAGGCCCGGATCTCCGAAGCGGCCTCTTTGTCGAAATTCTTCATCGACGCCGGAGCCGAAGTCCGTCTCGTCACCCCCGAGACAACGGTCGATTTCGGCCGCGGCCTGCTCCATCTCCATCTTCTCCTCGCGACCCTCGCCTTGACCGGCGACGGCCGGACGGTCCGCGAGATCGACGGCCCGGGGGCCCGAAGCCCCTTCATCGCTTTCCCGTCCCGGGACAGGCTTCCCGGGGCGGCCTATGCCGCGGTGGCCGTCGCCTTCGCCTCCCTGGCCTTGATCGAGGAGATCAACCCCCTCCTCCTGCTGGCCTTCTCCCCCGTTTTGGCGGCCGGGTTCCTTTTCGACCGGGCCCGAAAGCATCCCGTCCCCAAGCGCGTCTTGGACCTCATGGCCGCGGCCTTTCTCCCGTTCTTTGTCTTCATCGACCTCCCGACCTTCGGCGCCCTCCAGGCCGACCTCCATCTTGTCCTGTTCATCCTGTTCTATCTCCTTCTCAGTCCCAAGACGAGCCGGGTCGCGGGACAGCTTTTCGTCGCCGCGTTCCTGGCTTTCGCCCTCGCCTCGGGTCTCGCCGTCAGTCTGCTGTATTTTCCGTTTTTCCTGGCCTACTTTTCGGCCGCGGGGGCCTGGCTCATCCGTCAGCGTGATCCGATTCCCGAGCGGAACGGTCCGGCCTGGACGGGAGCCCTGGCCGGCCTCGGAACGGCGGCCGTTCTCCTGGCCGCCCTCGTCTTTCTTCTCCTGCCCCGTCCCTACAGCGCCCGGATGCAGCAGCTCCTCGCGGGGACGGGATTGACCCGCCTCGCCCAGGCCCAGCGTTCGTTCGCCGGCCTCTCCGAGCGGGTCGAACTCGGCTACCTCGGCCCGATCCGTAAAAACACCGCCCGGGTCATGAGGGTCTCTCCGGGAAACGCCTCGTCCGAAAACCGTCCTCCCTTCATCCGGGTTCGAGGAACGGCCTTCGGCGTCTTCGACGGCAGGCGTTGGCACAAGACCCGGCCCGAATTCTCCTACCGGACGGGAGACCGAATCGTCCGGGCCCGCCAGGCCCAGGCTTGGATGCGCCGGGAGAGGAGGATCCTCTACGCTCCGGACTATGACCCGGACCGGCCGGTCCGGTCGGATGATTTCACGATCCTCCCCCTCCTCAACACGAATATCGTCTTCAGCCTCGGGAACATCGCCGCTCTGGAAACGAGCTTCCCGGGGGCGTATTTCGATTCCACGGACACGGCCTACTTCCCGTCGGCCTTTCCCGAGGGGACGCGCTATCGCGTCCACAGCCAGGGGGACGAACCGTCGTTCCACCGCTCGATCGAAGGCTATGAAGCCCTTCTCCGCGACCAGTATGCCAGGCTCTCTGTCCCCGTCGAACGCTACCGGCGCCTGGCCGAAGCCGTGGCCGGGGCCGGGCGGACGACCGGGGCCGAGGGCCAAGCCCGGGCCCTCGAGGCCTATTTCCGGACAACCTACGCCTACTCTCTGGGAGAGGCCCATGGACGCCAGAGCCTGGAGGCGTTTCTCTTCGACAACCGGGCCGGAAATTGCGAATATTTCGCCACGGCCCTGGTCATCCTCCTCCGCCATCTCGAGATTCCGGCCAGGCTCGTCGTCGGGTTCTTGAGCTCGGAGTGGAACGCCTACGGACGCTTCTTCGATGTCCGCCAAAGCGACGCCCATGCCTGGGTCGAGGCGTTTCTCCCGGACCGGGGCTGGACGACCTTCGACCCGACCCCGGCCGAATCGTCCGTCGCCCGGGGGGCGAACATCTTCGCCCGGGTCTGGACCTCGTCCCGCCGGATTTTCGACGCCCTCCAGGACCGCTGGTACCGCTATGTCGTCGGCTTCGACCCGGACACCCGGGACAACTTTTTTTTCCATCTTCGGCTCGGGTTGGCGAGACACGCCCTCGCCGTCCTGGCCATCCTCGGCCTGGCCGCGGCGGGGGTCTTCCTTCTCCGGCGGCGGAAGCCGAGGCCTCTCCGGGCCCGGCCGCGGAACGGCCTCCGGAGCGCCCCCGAAGATTTCTTCGAGCGGATCGTCGCCCGGCTCGGCCGGGCCGGGTTTCCGCGCCGGCCGGCCGAAACGGCCGCCGCCTTCGCCGCCGCCCTGGTCCGTCGCCATCCCGAACTCGAACCGGTCCTCCCCCTGGCCGCTTTCCATTACCGGAGCCGCTACGGTGGACGGCCCTTGTCGCCCCACGAAAGTCGCGACGTCGAAGGCCTGGCCGCCCGGCTCGAGAACGGCCTGCGGGTTGTCCGGAGGAAATCCCCGGCGGCCCTTGCGTCCAAGGGCCGACAACGTTAAGATGGAGGCGTCACGAGAACGGAGGTCCGGGTTCGATGACCGGCGCCTGACGGGAGGGAGACGATGCTCCAATTCGAGCAGACCTTCATGGATTTCCTGATCGAGCACCAGGAGAGGTTCAACCGGACTTACCATTTCCTCATCCTCATGAACTCGATCCTCAACTCCGCCAAACGCATCCAGTTCTATTACCAGACCGGCGCCTTGCACGGAAGCCTCGGGCTGGCCGGCTCGGTCAACGTCCAGGGCGAGGACGTCATGCAGATGGATGACATCGCCAATGAACTCGTCAAACACTACCTCCGCCGCTCGGGACGGGTCGTCCACGCCGTCAGCGAAGAGGAGGAAGAGATCATCCCCATGAACGTCGAAGGGGGCCGCTATTTCGTCTACTACGACCCCATGGACGGCTCGTCCAACGTCCCCCACAACCTCCCCATCGGGTTCATGTTCGGCATCGCCAAGCGCAACCTCGAAGGCCCCGAAGACTTCCATCTCCGGGCCGGACGGGAATACATCGCCTCCGGGATGTTCGTCATTCCGACCGGGACGTTCACCCTGGCCTTCCGGGAGGCCGGCTGCTGGCGCTTCCACATCGACGAGACGATGAATTACGTCAAGCCGACCCGGATGGCCCTGCCCGAGGGCCGGCGGACCTGGGAGATTTCCTACAACTCGGCCAACCGCGATTACTACGACGCCGCGGTCCAGAAATGGCTGGCCGAGAACGAGCGGAAATACGCCTTCCGCTACATGGGCTCCCTGGCCGGCGACTTCCACCGGATCCTGACGAACGGCGGGATGTTCCTCTACCCGGCGATCGTCAATCATCCCGATCCCAAGAAGAACCGCCCGAGCGGCAAGCTGCGGCTGATGTACGAGGCGGCCGTCGTTGCCTTCATGTGCCGCGAGGCCGGCGGTTCGGCCGTGGATGAAAGAGGACGCGATCTCCTCGACGTCGCCCCCGAGAAGCCGCACCAACGGACGGCCCTGTACGTCGGGAGCGGGCCTCTCGTCGAAGAGATCGGCGGCATTCTGAGGAAGAGTTAGGCGGCGGCCGCCCTCGACCCTAAACGGTCTCCGTCCTGGCCGGGAGGAGAATGAACTGCCCTCGCTGCCGGACCCAAAACGCGGCCGCGAGCCGTGTCTGCGCCGCCTGCGGGGCCCCGCTCGAAAAAGCCGGGCCGGGCCCGGCCCCCCGGGACGAACGGACGGAAACGATGTCGGCCCCCGCCTTCGGCTTGGCCGCGGGAGAGGTCTTTGCCGGCCGCTACCGGGTCATCGAGGAGATCGGCCGGGGCGGAATGGGCCGCGTCTACAAGGTCTTCGACACGACGATCGAGGAGAACGTCGCCCTCAAGATCATCGCCCCCGAAATCGCCGACGAGCCGCGGGTTCTGGAGCGTTTCCGGCAGGAACTCAAGCTCGCCCGCCGGGTCACCCATCCGAACGTCTGCCGCGTCTTCGACATCGGCGAGGCCGAGGGCCGGCCGTACATCACCATGGAATTCTGCCCCGGGGACACGCTCCGGGGGCTCATCGCCAAGGCCGGCGCTCTGGGCGTCGCGACGGCCGTCGACTACGGCCGGCAAATCTGCTCCGGGCTGGCCGAGGCCCATAAGCTCGGGATCGTCCACCGGGACCTCAAACCCCGGAACATCATCGTCGACGAGAGGCAGCGGCTGCGGATCATGGACTTCGGGATCGCCCGCCTGGGAAGAGACGAGGCCTCGACCCGGGAAAACCTCATCCTCGGGACGCCCGACTACATGGCTCCCGAGCAGATCGACGGCGCCCCGGCGGACAATCGCACCGACATCTACGCCCTGGGGATCATCCTCTACGAAACGCTGACCGGCCATCCGCCCTTCGAGGGCGGCTCGACGATGAGCCTCGCCTTCCGGCAGAAAAACGCGGCCCCCCGGCCGCCCATCGAGGAGAACCCCGTCATCCCCCCCGCCCTGAACGCCCTCATCCTCAGATGCCTGGAA
>VGJF01000266.1 GCA_016867585.1 Candidatus Aminicenantota bacterium
GCTCGGGTTCGATGTTCCGCGGGGCCGGGCGAGAGTATTGGTAGGCCAGGGTCGAGATGACCTTATCGGGGAAGGCCCGGGCGACCTGGTTGACGAACCAGAGGATCGCTCCCGACGGGCCGCCGGTTTCCTCCTCGAGGCTCCGGCAGGAGGAGCATTGACAGGGGAGGAACGCGTCATTCTGGGAAACGGACCAGAATTTGGCCTCGGGCTTCTCCCGGATCCTCCGTCCCAGCTCCTCGATGACGATCCGGAGGACGTCGGGATTCGAGAGGCAGAGCTGGCCGTGGGGGATGCGGCGGCCGTTCCATTCCGTGAAGTACTCGGGATGGGTCTCGAAGTGTTTCCCGGCCGGGATGAAGACCTCGAAGGTGTGAACCCAAAGGCCCCATTCCCGGGCCCGGGCGGCGCGGTTGTCGAGCTTGTGCCAGTCGGCAAAGGCATCGTCGAAGGCCTCGGGCAGGCTGACTTCGCGAAAGGCGAAGGCGGGAACTTCGGTCTTGTCCAGGGGACCGACGGCCACGGTCGATGTCCTGGGGACGATCATCGCCGAAGCCGTGTACTTCCGGCAGCCGAGGACGTCCTCGAGGAAGGCATAAACGCCGTAAAGCGAGCCTTTGTCCCGTCCTCCGGCGATGACGAGACGGCGGCCGACCGTCCGGAGAACGAATCCGTCCTCCGCGAGGCCGTCCCAGGGAATGTCGATTCCGGCTTGGGCGTAGCGGCGGGAGCGGCCGACGAGGATCTCGTCCCGGCCGGGAGGAGACGCATCCGAGACGACGGGGACGACGGCTCCCGATATCTTCCAGAGGTGGCTTTGTAGCTCCTGAGCGGCCCGAAGGTCCGTTTCGGGGGCCTGGGCGGAGACGACGATCCTGTAGGAAGTCGACCCGCCGTCGATGATGACCAAGAGGGGGCCGGACGGGTCCCCGGCAAGAAAAAGAGCCGTTCCCAGGACGGCGGCGAGGGCGGAGACGCTCACGGCTTCTTCCCCCTGCCGCTTGCGGCCGTCCACAGGGAAGCGAAGATGAACCAGGACGCCGAGCTGAACACGAGGCCCAGCTTGAAGCGTTCGGAGGCGATCCGGCCGAGAAAAAACCCGACCGGAAAAACAAGACAAAGGGCGAGACTGAGGAGGGCGAGAACGGCGGATGCGGTTTTCATCATGGTCCAACCTTCTCCGAGGGTTTCCGGTCAAGAAGGGACAAACCGGCATAGGCCGCGAGGGCCAGGACATATCCCGGAAGCCATTTGAAATACAGATGGATGGGAAGGAGGAAGACGGCGGCGAGCGTCCCGGCCCAAACGGCCAGGGCGGCCGGATTGACGGACCAGCCGCGCTTTTCGGCCCGGAACGGTTCGATCCCGAGACGGGGAAGGACCCAATGTTCGGCGAAGACGACGGCTCCCACGGGCATCAGGACGAGGCCGTAGAGGGCGACGTAATCGAGAAGCTTCATGAACACGACCGGGAAGCAGGCTAGGACGGTCGTCGCCGTTCCGGCGGCCAAGGTCGTTTTCCAGCGAGGCCAGTTCGGGGTGATCGTCTGGAGAGCGAGCCCGGCCCGGTAAAGAGTCGGGTTGGCCGTCGTCCAACCGGCGACGAGGAGGGCCCCGACGCCGGCCAGGCCGGCTGCTTCGTAGGCCATGAGGCCCGGGTTCATCTCCCGCCCGACGGCCGCGACCATGATCCCCGAGGCCATCCAGGCCAGCATGTGCCCGGGGAACATCCCGAAGGCGCTGAACAGGCCGTAGCTCCATCGCTTGGCGTAGCGGAAGACGGCCATGTCCGAAAGGCCGACGTGCATGGCCAAGTTGCAGAACCAGGCGAAGAACAAAATGTGCCAAAGGCCGAGTTTTTCCTGGCCGGCGACGGGGAGCCCGGTCCAGATTTTCGTCCGGGCGATCTCCCCGAAGTTCGAAAAGTCGGGATGAACGCCCAGCTTGGGGAGGGCGGCCAGGGCTCCGGCGATGAAGATGACGAAGATCCATGGCGAGGCGACCTGGGCGAATCGGCTGAGCTTGGCGAAGCCGAGGATCGCCAGAAGGGTGAAGAGGGCGCCGAGGACGAACGTTAGAAGGACCCAGGCCGGGCTCCTCGGCAGGACATCGGAGAGGGCCGGGCTCCTGATTCCGAAGGCCAGGCCGAGAGCCGTGGCCGAGACGGCGATCATCGCCCCCGCCAGGATGCAGTAGAGGACGGCATTGGCCGCGTTATAGACGACCATTATCCCGGGACCGGCGACTTTCCGGACGTACCAGTAGAGGGTCAGCCGGGTCCGGACGGCGATCGGGGCGCAAATGAACGTCCAGGAGAGGACGGCCAGGAGATTGCCGAAGAGAAGGCCGAAAAGGAGGTCCCGGGCCGTGACCCCGTGGAGGACGAAGAAAGCCCCGATGACGAATTCGGTGGCCGCGACGTGTTCCCCGGCGAACATCCCGGCGAATTTCGTCCAAGGCTGGAGTTTTCCGGAGTCGACGGGCTCTCGGTCGAACTCATAGAGCTTGTCCAGCCGCCCGGTCAGGGCGGAGAGCTTCGGGCCCATGAATCCATCATTTTCGAAACCGCCGAAAAAGTAAAGGCTTTTTTCGCCGCGTTGACCCTCCGGTCCGTTCGCCCTATAATCGGGACCGATGAACATCACCCCCGAGGTCGATCGCCTGATTGCGGCCGCTCTCCGGGAGGACATGCCGCGGGGCGACGTCACGTCGGACGCCCTCGTCGGCCGCAAGTCCCTTTCCCGAGCGGTCTTCCTGGCCAAAGAGGGCGGCGTCCTGGCCGGGATCGACATCGCCGCCCGGGTGTTTCACCGCCTCGACGCCCGGACGTCGTTCAACCGGCTCTTTCGAGACGGTCAGGCGTTTCGGAAGGGCGACGTCCTGGCCGAGGTCGAAGGGAGGTCGCTCGTCCTCCTCAAGGGCGAACGGACGGCCCTGAATTTTCTCCAGCGTCTTTCTGGCGTCGCCACGGCGACAAGGGCTTACGTCGAGGCCGTCGCGGGGACAAAGGCCCGGATTCTCGACACCCGCAAGACGACCCCAAGCCTCAGGACCCTTGAAAAATACGCCGTGAAGATGGGCGGAGGAACGAACCACCGCCGCAGCCTCTCGGACATGGTCCTGATCAAGGACAACCACCTGGCCCTGGCCGGGAGCGCCGGCGAGGCCGTCCGCAGGGCGAGGGCCAAGTACGGCCGCCGGTTCAAGATCGAAATCGAGGTGACGAGCCTGGTCCAGGCCCGTCAGGCCGTCGAGGCGGGCGCCGATATGATTCTCCTGGACAACATGTCTCCGGTAGCGATGAGGAGGGTCGTCGCCTGGGTCGCCGGCCGCGTCCCCTGCGAAGCCTCGGGAAAGGTCGACCTGGCTTCTGTCCGGCGGGCGGCCGCGGCCGGGGTCGATTTCATCTCCGTCGGACGTCTGACCCACAGCGTCCGGGCCGTCGACATCAGCCTCGAATTCCTGGGGCCCCTCGGCCGGGGCCGGAACCGGGCGGAAGCGCCCGAGACCTGAGGTTCTCTCATGGAGGACGCTTCTCTCCGGACCGACATCCTGGTCATCGGCGGCGGCATCGCCGGGGCGAGCGCGGCCCTGGCCGCGGCCGAATCCGGACGTGACGTCGTCGTCCTCGCCAAGGACACGGCCGGATCGGCCAACACGTACTGGGCCCAGGGCGGGATCGCGACCCTGGGGCCGGACGACGACCCGGCCTTGTTCCGCGAGGACATCATCAAGGCCGGCGACGGCCTCAACGACCCGGAAGCGGCGGCCGTCCTCGTCGAGGAGGGGCCCCGGTATGTCGCCGAGATTCTCGTCGCCCGGCTCGGCGTCCCCTTCAGCCGGGGAGCGGGGGGAGATCTTGCCTATGCCCGGGAAGCCGGGCATTCCCGCCGCCGGATCCTCCACGTCAAGGACACGACGGGGATGTCCATCGCCGAGGCGTTCGTCGCGGCCCTGAAAGCCCGGCCCAACATCAGGCTTCTCGAGAACCGGACGGCCGTGGACCTCCTGACCGTGCCCCACCACTCCCGCGACCCGATCGCCTACTATCGGGAGCCGAGGTGCCTCGGCGCTTATGTCCTCGACAACGGAACGGGCAAGGTCGCCTCCGTCTTCGCCAGACAGACCGTTCTGGCGACCGGAGGGTGCGGGGCCGTTTTCCTGAATTCCTCGAATGCCCGCGATTCCATCGGCGCGGGCTACGCCATGGCCCACCGGGCCGGGGCCCGCATCGTCAACATGGAGTACATCCAGTTTCATCCGACCGTCCTCTTCCATCGGGAGGCCGAGGGATTCCTGATTT
>VGJF01000267.1 GCA_016867585.1 Candidatus Aminicenantota bacterium
TTTTTTTTCAGCAGGCCGAAGAACTCCTGGATCATGAAGTAGCAGTAGCTTTGAGGGCGCATGATCCTCTGCTGGGGGTTTTCGCCCGGCAAACCGACGTATTCATCGAGATTGAAGCTCCGGATCCGGCCGCTGTCGAACTCGCCGTCGTTGGCCGCCCCGGCCAAATGCTTGTACATCCCGGCCGGCGAACGGCCGGTCGCCAGCCCCAGAACGACCTCCTTTTTCGTTTTGGACAGTTCGATGATTGACGCCTTGACGAGGCCCGCGGCGGCCTCGCTCATGTGGGCATAATCCCGCGTCAGGACGACTCGGATCGGCATCCGCCCGCCCCCCGCGCTCCTCAGCCCAGCGTCCTTTCGATGACGTCGGCGATTTCCCGGCAAAATTTCTCGGTGACGTCGACAGACGGCCCCTCGACCATGACCCGGCACATGTTCTGGGTCCCGGAGTACCGGACGAGAACGCGGCCTTCCTCGCCCAGCTCCCTCTCGGCCTTGTCGATCGTCTCCCGGATCCGAGGCACCGTCGCCAGGTCGGGCTTGCTCTTGACGTCGACATTGATGAGCTTCTGGGGATAAACATCCATCAGGGCGGCGAGCTCCGAGAGGGGCTTGCCCGTCCTGGCCATGGCCGCCAAAAGCTGGAGGGCGGTCAGAATCCCGTCCCCGGTCGTGTGGTGGTCCAGAAAGATCATATGGCCCGAATCTTCCCCCCCGACCACGCTGCCCAACCGGAGCATGTCCTCGAGGACATAGCGGTCTCCGACCTTGGCGGCATGGTGCCGGAACCCGTACTTCCGGCAGGCGACCCGCAGTCCCAGGTTGCTCATGACCGTGCTGACGAGGAGGTCGTTCTTCAGCCGGCCCTCCTCCTTGAGCATTTTCGCGCAGATGAGGAGGATTTGGTCGCCGGAGATCTCCCGGCCCTTTTCGTCGACGGCGATCAGGCGGTCCCCGTCGCCGTCGAAGGCGAGGCCGACGGCGGCGCCGCTTTCGACGACCTTGGCCCTCAGGTCCCGGGTATGCTGGGACCCGCAATCGGCGTTGATGTTGATGCCGTTCGGCGCGTTGTGGAGGACCTCGACCTTCGCCCCGAGCTCCCAGAACGTCTCGGGAGCGACCTTGTAGGTGGCCCCGTTGGCCGTGTCGAGGACGATCTTCATCCCCTGGATGGACAAATCCCGGGGGAAGGTATTCTTCAGGAAGACGATGTAGCGGCCGTTGACGTCCTCCAAACGGAGAGCCTGACCCATGTCCTTGGCCTGCGGGACGAGCCCGGGCAGGGTCCGGCCGAGGACGAGATCCTCGATCTTCTCCTCCTGCTCGTCCGACAGCTTGAAGCCGCTGCCGCCGAAGATCTTGATCCCGTTGTCCTGGTAGGGGTTGTGCGAAGCGGAGATGACGATCCCGGCGTCGGCCCGCATGCTCTGGACGACGAAGGCGATCCCGGGCGTGGGCAGGACGCCGGCCAAGTAGGCATGGCCGCCCATGGAAGTCAGGCCGGACTCCAGGGCGCTTTCGATCATGTAGCCGGAAATGCGGGTGTCCTTGCCGATGACGATCCGGGGATGGGTGTGGTCCTTTTTGAGGATGTGGGCCACGGCCTGCCCCACGGCAAAGGCCGTCCCGGCGTCCATGGGATAGCGGTTCGCCTCCCCGCGGACGCCGTCCGTTCCGAAGAGCTTACCCATGATGGCCTCTCTCTCGATGACGATTTCGCAAGGGTCAGCCGCCGAACAGGCCGAGCGTTGGCAAAATCGATCGGGCCTTGCCGCAAATCCCGTCCACGATCCCCTGCAGCCAGGCCACGCCTTTGCCGGAAACGGCCGCCGGAAGACTCTGGATGAGGGCGACGTGATCCGTCCCGCGGCCCTTGAACGGCTCGAGCCCGGCCAGGAAATCGTCGCGCCCCCTTTCGACGGGGCCGTCCGGCGGGCCCGGGGCGAACAGCCCTTCGATCTCCGAAAACCTGTCCCGGAATTCGGATTTGCCGGCCCTGTCCGGGTCCGCCTCCGGACCGCTTTCTTCCCCCGCCGCCGCCTTTTCGGCCAGGGCCCGCAAGCGCGCGATCCGCTCCCTTTTGGCCAGGGCCAGCATCTCGAGCAGCCCGGCAAAAATCAGACGGCCGAACTCCCGGGCCTCGAGAAACGGCCGCCGGACATGGACATACCACTCCTCGAGGGCCGCCAGGTTGCCCAGGTACACGATATTGTTGGCCACAACCCGGCGAAAATGGACGTAAGCCCGGGGCTTGAACCTGACCGTTTTCGCGGCCGGCGTCTTGCCGACGATGAGCCGGCCGTCCTCGAGGTAATCGCTCCGCAGGATCGCGTGGGCGGCGACGACGTTCCCGAATCCCATCCGGATCGGGCCGACGATCCCGCCCTGCCCGCCGAGAAAGACCGGCGGTTGGTTGAGCATCACCCCCCGGGGGACGTCGCCGATCAGCGAAGGCGTGGTTTTGTCCCCGTCGGGCGTGAAGTTGAAATGGATGTACGAGCTCCCGACCTCGCTGTGGTCCCGGCGGCTCGTCCCTCCGGCCATCAGGCAGTCGCAAAAGTTGATCAGGCTTCCGAGCGTCACGAAGGGAAACAGGATGGTCTGCTTGAGGCCGACACAGTGGGCTCCGTTGGCCTCTTCTTCGAGAATGCAGCCTTCCCGGACCTGGGCTCCCGATCCCAGCGCGGCCTTGTCCAGAAACACGGATTTGAAGAAATAGCCCCCTTTGAGCTCCGCCTTCGGGCCGAGGCGGCAGTCGTCGATCGTCGCCGGCCCCTCGGAACCGATCCGGCATCCGGCCGAGATGACGGTCTCCTGCCCGTAAATCCGGCACCCGGGATAGATCTTGACGTCCTGCTCGGAGACATGGTCGACGTCGACCTCCTCGCCGATATCGACGGTCGAGGGGTTGGGGATATCGACCCCCTTGCTCATCAATTGGACGATTTTCTCCCGGCCTCGGGCCGGCGGACTCGTCATCTCATCGTCCTCCCTCGTCGGCAAAAAAAATCGACGTCATTATCCCATTTTTCGGAGGCGTGTCAACACGCGGGGCCGGGGTCTCGAGCCGCCGCGCGCCTTATTCGCTTTCGGGGGCCTTCGGAGCGGCTTTCTTCTCGGGCTTGGCCTTCTTTTCCTGACCCGTCCCCCCGCCTTTTTTTGGCTTCTCGGCCTTTTCGGCCTTTTCCCCTTCCTTCTCCTTCAACTTGGCCGCCGCTTTGGCGGCTTTGGCCTTCGCCAAGTCCTGGGTCAGCTTTTCGGCGTCGGCGATGGCCTTCAGCCTGGCATTCACGGCCCGGATGTCCGCCTTCAGCTTCCGGACAATCGTGTCTTTCTCGACCTTCCCGGCATCGACGCCCTTGCCGGCGAGAAAATCCAGCCGGCCTTTCAGCTTGTTTTCGCCATCGGCCTTCTGCCGCATCAAAGCGTCCTTGCGTTTGAGGCTCACGGTCGTCTCCTTTTTCGCTCGGCCCGATTTTCGGCAAATTCATGTCGTTTCCGGTATCGCCGTCATCCCGCCGAGCCGGAATTATCGGGCGTATTTATAGCAATTTTCCTGTCAAAATGCCATCCCATTGACCCTATTTTCGCTATAATTTCTGAAAAAAATATGGTAATTAGGGTTGCTGTCGCCTTAATTGGCCATATGAGGAGAGATATGGGTATTTTTAGCCGCTTGATTTCCCAAAGCCTTCGGCCCGCGCCGCCCGCCGCGGCCGCTCTCATCCTCCTGGCCGCCGCGGCGGCGCTCGAGGCGGCTCAGGCTGGCGCGCCGACGCCCTCCCGGACGGGGCGACAGATCTACCTTGAAACGTGCGCCGCCTGCCACGGGCCGGACGGCCGGGGGCAGTCCCGGAGCCGGGTCGGATTCGACGTCCCCCTGCCGGATTTCACCGACTCGAGCTTCGCTTCGCGCGAGCCCGACGCCGATTGGGCGGGGATTGCCATAAACGGCGGGCCGTCCCGGGAATTTTCGGAGGTCATGCCCTCTTTCGGCAAGGCCTTCTCTGTGGAGGAGATCGCCCTGGCCGTCTCCCACATCAAGACGTTCGCCGAGGACAAGCGCTGGCCGCCGGGGGAATTCAACCTTCCCCGTCCCCTCGTCACCGGAAAAGCCTATCCCGAGGACGAGGCGGTGTTCACCCTGGCCGTGAGCGAAAAAATGGATTCCGTCATAGGGAAAATCATCTACGAGAAGCGCTTCGGGCCGCGGAATATGTGGGAGGTCGTCCTTCCCTACGGCTGGAGCGAGCGGATGACGGCGCCTCCCGGCACGGCGACGGAATGGGGAGCGAGCC
>VGJF01000268.1 GCA_016867585.1 Candidatus Aminicenantota bacterium
CACGGCCTCGACCCTCGTGGCCTACTGCCTCTACACGGTCTCGGAGGAGACCGTCCGGAAATTCGGGACGTCCGACCTCATTTTGACCATGCCCTTCGTCCTCTACGGGATTTTCCGCTATCTGTACCTCGTCCATCAGAAAGGATTGGGCGGAAGCCCCGAGGAGATCGTCGTCCGGGACAAGCCCCTGGCCGCCTCGATCGTCCTTTGGATCGCGGCCGTGGGGGTGATTCTCTATCTGCTCTGAATCCGCTCCGGGCCCGGCCGGGCTCAACGAACGAAGCGCAGGCTCTTCGGCTCGCGTTCGAGGTGGTGGACGATCATCGCCTGGAGGACGCGTCCGACGTCCCGGAGCTCTTCCTTGGTGAAGGGAGCCTCCGGGCAGGCCGCCGGCGGGTTCCTCCGGGCCCAGGCGACGAAGCGGGCCAGGGGAGGCTTGATTTCGTCCTTCCGGGCCGGGGCGCAGCCGTCGCAATAGACCCCGTCCCGGCCCGGGGCCAGCCAGCCGGCCTCCGCCTCGGCGATCTCTCTCCGACAGCGCCGGCACCGGCGGAGGTCGGGATAAATCCCGTGGATCTGGAGAAACCAGGCTTCGAAATAGCGGGCCAGGAGGGCCGTGTCGAGGGTGTCCCGGAGGGCTTCGAGGACGGACAAGAGAAGACGGAAAAGGAGGTCGTCGTGGACCCGGCCGGGCACGGACTCTTCGACGAGCTCGGCCAAGTAGGCCAGGGTCAGGGCCGCCTCGACGTTCTTCTGGACGTCGAAAAAGGACTGGCGGAGGTCGCAGGCGCTGATGGTGACGAGGTCCCGCCGCTCCTTTTCGTAAAAGAAGACGTCGACATGGGTCATCGGCTCGAGGGCGCTGCCGAAACGGCTGCCGAACTTGCGGGCGCCCTTGGCCACGCCGCGGAGGAGTCCCCGTTCGCGGGTCAGGAAGACGACGAGCCTGTCCTGGTCGCCGACCGGCGAGGCCCGCAGGACGATCGCCTCGGCCTGGTCGCGCGGCATGGCGGCCTTAGTCCATGAAGGTGATGCCGTAGGCTTCGACCTTGTCCCGGAGGGCTTCGACCGTGAGGCCGAGGGCTCCGGCCGCCCGGTCGAGGTCCCAGTCGGTCCGGACGAGGGCCGAGCGGATGATCTTCCGCTCGAACCGGCCGACGGATTCGCTCAGGGGGCGGTCGGCCGGGATCCCCTCGGCCTCGCGCGTCTCGACGAGGAGGGCCAGATGCCCGGGGCCGATCTCCTCTTCCTCGACCATGATGACGAACCGCTCGATGACGTTCATGAGCTCGGAGACGTTGCCCGGCCAGGCATAATTCATGAACGCCTTGAGGGCGTCCTTGTGCATCGTCTTCGGCCTCTTGCCGTATTCGGCGGCGTAGGTCCGGAGGAAATAGGCGATGAGAAGGGGGATGTCCTCGGTCCGCTCCCTGAGGGGCGGGATCTTCAGGGGGATGACGTTGAGCTTGAAGAAGAGGTCTTCCTTGAATTTTCCCCGGTGGATGAGGTCCTTGAGGTCCCGGCTCGAGGCGGCGATGATCCGGGCGTCGAAGGCCACCGGTTCGGCCCCGCCCAGCGGTTCGAACCTCTGGGCGATGATGGCCCGGACGAGCTTGGCCTGGGTTTTAAGGCTCATCTCGCCGATCTCGTCGAGGAAGAGCGTCCCCCCGTCGGCCAGGAGGAGCTTGCCTTTCTTGTCCCTGGCCGCCGCCGGGCCGGGGGGCTGGAGGAGGCCGAAGAGCTCGCTTTCGATGAGGTCGTCGGGGATGGCCGCGCAGTTGATCTCGACGAAGCGTTTCCCCTGGCGGCGGCTCTGCTGATGGATCAGCCGGGCCAGAAGCTCCTTGCCCGTCCCGTTCTCTCCGGTGATGAGGATCCGTCCGTTCGTCGGCGCGACCTTGCGGATTTCGGCCCGGAGCCGCTGGAGGGCCGGGCTGCGGCCGACGAGCTGATAGCGGGCTTGGAAGCGTTCGCGCAGGAGGACGTTTTCCTCCTCGAGACGGCGCTGGCGGAGGGCGTTCTTAACCGTGATGACGACTTTGTCGAGGGTCAGGGGCTTTTCCAGAAAATCGAATGCGCCCAGCTTCGTCGCCCGGACGGCCGCCTCGACCGTTCCGTGGCCCGAGATGACGACGACGGCCGGCCGGTCGTCGAGGCGCTGGATCTCGGCCAGGACCTCGAGGCCGCCCATGGCCGGCAGCCAGATGTCGAGGACGACGAGGCCGTAGTTCCCTTTCCGGAGCTCGGCCAGGCCGTCCTCGCCCGTGGCGACGGTTCGGACGCGGTAGCCCTCGTCCTCGAGGATCCCGCGGAGGGAGGACCGGATGCTCGCTTCGTCGTCGATGATGAGGAGGGATTCGTTGGTCATGTCGGCAGCTCGATCGTGAACCGGGCCCCCGTGGGCCGGATGTTCTCGGCCCCCACGGTTCCGTTATGCTCCTTGACGATTTGATTGACGATCGACAATCCCAGTCCGGCGCCTTTTTTCTTCGTCGAAAAATGAGGCAGGAAGAGCTTCTCCCGGTCCTCGGCCGGGATCCCGGGGCCCGAATCGGCGATCTCGACCCGGACGCGGGCCGAGACCGGATCGTATGAGGTCCGAACGGCGATGGCGCCTTTTTTCTCCATGGCCTCGATGGCGTTGCCGAAAAGGTTGATGAAGGCCCGTTTCATCTGCTCCGGGTCGAGGGACATCGGGACGGGCACGGCCTCGTCGAAGGCCAGCTCAACCCGGATATCGGCGAAAACCCCCTGGAACATGGCCGCGACCTGGCGGAGGATGGCGTGAAGGTTGGCCGGCTGGGGGTTGATCTTCGGGAGCCGGGCGAAATCGGAAAACTCGTCGACGAGGGCTTTGATGGCCCGGGCTTCCTGGAGGATGACCCGGGCGCCCTCCTCGACGCGTTCGCCCCCGCCGCCGCCCTCGCCCTTCCAGAGGTTGCGGAGAATCCGCTCGGCGTTGAGCTGGATGGGGGTCAGGGGGTTCTTGATCTCGTGGGCGACCCGCTGGGCGACCTCCTTCCAGGCCGCGATTTTCTGGGCCTGGATGAGCTGGGTCAGATCGTCGAGAGCGACGATCAGGCCGGAAAATTCCCGCCCGTTGAGGCGAAGGGGGGTCACGGTCAAGGCCAGGGTCGTCGTCTGGCCGTCGAAGGCGAGGGTGATGGCCCGGTCGTCGAACCGGGTTCGGGTTTTGAGTGAGGCATTGATGGCCTCCCGGAGTTCGTCGTAACAGGCGCCGGCCAGGACCTCGACGTAGGGACGTCCGATGACTTCCCGGCCGGCGAAGTTCAGCATGTCCCGCCCGGCGGGATTGACCGTCATGACGACGCCCTCGGCGTCGACGGCCAAGACCCCGGTCGTGATCGTGTTGAGGACGGTCTCGATGTAGCGCTGCCGAGCCGCGGCCTCGGCCGTCTTCTGGGCGACCGCGTCCCGGCCGTCCCGGAGGTCGGCGGTCATCTGGTTGAACGAGTCGATGAGGCTGCCGATCTCGTCCGAGGCCGGGTCCTCGATCTTGATGTCGAGGTTTCCCCGGGAAACCTCCTTCGTTGCCTGGGCGAGTTTTTCGATGGGCACGGTGATTCCCTTGGCGATGTGGAACCCGATCCAGGTCGCGATGAAGACGATGATCAAGGTCACGAAGATCAGGGTCGCCTTGTACAGCGTTTTGCCGAGGATCTGCTGGGTTTTTCGGGTCCGGTAGCGGTCGCTGTAGCTGACGATCGTCCGGATCTTCTGGGCCGCGCTCTGAGACAGGAATTTGCCCGTCGTCACGAGAAGGTTGCCGAGGTCCGGGACGCTGAAGGAAATGCCGCGGCGGACGAAGTGGCCGGTCCCCATCGGCCGGATATCGGTCACGGTTTCGCCGAGATGGGCCCGCCGGACGGCCTCGGTCTGGAGGTCCCGGTAATCCTGGAAGGGGAGGTTGGGGTTGATGAAGGAAAAGAGGAGCTCGTCCTCGAGGTAGAGGCCGATCTCGTCGAGCCGGTACTCCTCGAGTTTCGTCCGGACGAAGGCCTCGAGTCGGGAGCGCTGCTCGGGCTGGGCCAGCTTCTGGCGGCGGATTTCGCGGCTGAGCTGCTGGGCGAAATGGAGGGTCATGTCCGAGGTCGAGGTGTAGTGCTCCTCGGCCACGGCCCGGGTGTCCTCGACGAGCCTGGCCAGGTCGAGCTGGAACCACTGGGCGATGTTCCGGTTGATGAGGTCGCTGGCAAAGAAAAACAGGAGGAGGGCCGGGATGAAGGACAGGGCCGTGAAGAAGATGACGAGCTTCGTCTTGAAATG
>VGJF01000269.1 GCA_016867585.1 Candidatus Aminicenantota bacterium
CGGCGGAGTGTTCATCGGTCGCTCCTCGAAGCGTGGAAGAGCGCCGATTATAGTAAATCGCGTTCAAATCGATTACGGCATAAAATGCCATCATCTTATTCATTATGTATGTGATGGAGAGAATTTATAATTGCTTAACTGGACAGCACTGAAAGCGATATTTTAATTCCTCGGAAAAAATCATAAACCGGGAAATGAGGGATTTCAATATTATTTCTGCTGGTCCTGTTTCCAGGCGGCGGCGAGGGCCCGGAAATGCGGGTCCGCGTGGGCGAAGAATTTCTTGTAAGCGGCGCAGAAATGGCTCAGGCCGCCGTCGCGGGGGTCGCGAACCCGGTCCTTGGGGCAGCCGCCGCGGCAGAGCCGCAACCACGAGCAAGCCCGGCAGGGAGAGGGGAGGCGCGACTTGGCCCGGCCGAAATCGTTCTGGCGGGCCGAGTTGAGCATGTGGACGAGCTTCCCCTCGAGGACGTTTCCCAGCTTCCAGGCCGGCTCGACGAAAAAGTCGCAGGCATAGACGTCGCCGTTGTGCTCGACGACGAGGTAATTCCCGCACTCGGCGAGGAGGGTGCACTCGGGGGGCTCGCGGTCGACGTAGAGGAAAAAGAGCGAGTCGAACCAGCGGACGAAGGCCGTCGGCTCGCCGCCCCGGAAGTCGGCCCGCCAGAGATCGAAGATCTTGATGAGGAAATCTCCGTAGGCTTCGGCCGGGGCCGAGAAGAGAGCGCCCCGTGTTGGGTCGGCGGGGTCGGTCTCGACGCAGGGGATGAACTGCATGTGGACCAGGCCGAGGCCTTTGTGGAACCCGTAGATTTCCTCGGGGAATTTGACCGAAAAATCGTTGACGACGACGAGGGCGTTCGTCTCGACGCCCTCGTCGAGGAGCATCTCGGCCCGGTCGACGACCTCCCTCCATGTCGGTTGGCCGCCGGCCTTGAGGCGATACCGGTCGTGGATGTGTTTGGGCCCGTCGAGGGACAGCCCGACGAGAAAATGATATTCCCGAAGGAACTTTGCCCACCTCCGGTCGAGGAGGAGGCCGTTCGTCTGGAGGCCGTTGCCGACGGACTTGCCCTTGCCGAAGCGGATTTGAAACTCGACGGCTTTCTCGAAGAAGGGAAGGCCCATGAGGGTCGGCTCGCCGCCCTGCCAGCCGATCGAGACGCCGGCTCCGGCTTGGTCGAAGGCCTGGCGCATCGTCTCCGCGAGGACTTCGTCGCTCATCCGGCGGACGGGCGTTTCGGGAAAGACGGCGCTTTTTTCCCGGTAGAAGCAATACGCGCAGGCGAGGTTGCAGTCCGGCCCGGCCGGCTTGACGAGAAGAGAGGCCAGGGCTTTCCGGCGGGGAAGGTTCTTTTTCATGGAGGCCGAGTCCGTTTATATCATAACCGAAACCAAGCTATCTACGACCTTCTGTTTCGACGCCTTAGGTATGCCGGCACGTGTCCGTGATTCTTCATGAATTTATTAAGTTATTCATAATAAAAAATTTAATATGAAAGAAAATTCTTGAAGAGTGAAACTGATATGTGATATATTAATGTTCTATGGGCTCCTCATTTAAGATAATGCAAGCCATGAAATCTTCCGGGAGAGTCTCAAGGAAGGCCTCGCCGCGAGGCCTTGTCTTCGACATCAAGCGCTTCGCCGTCCACGACGGCCCCGGCATCCGTACGACGGTCTTTCTCAAGGGCTGTCCTCTCCACTGTCTGTGGTGCCACAATCCCGAGGGCATCGACGGGGGATTGGAAATCATCACCCGCTCATCCCGCTGCCGCCGTTGCTACGCCTGCGTTTCGGCTTGCCCGCGGCATGCCCTCACTTCCGGTCCCGACAACGGACCCGTCGTCGTCGACCGGGCGAAATGCGATCTCTGCGGGCGGTGCGCCGATGTCTGCATGTCCGAGGCCGTCTCCATCGTCGGCCGCCGCCTCTCGGTCGACGAAGTCGTCGCCGAGGTCGAGCGCGACCGCATCTTCTACGAGCAATCTGACGGCGGGGCGACGCTCTCCGGCGGCGAGCCGGCCCGGCAGGCGGCCTTCAGCGAGGCCCTTCTCGGCGAGCTAAAAGCCCGCGGGATTCAAACGGCCCTCGACACTTCGGGGCTGGCTCCCTGGCCGGTGCTCGAGCGGCTGGCGGCCAGGTCCGACCTCGTCCTCTACGACCTCAAGATTATGGACGACATCCGCCACCGGAAATATGCCGGCGCGTCCAACGACCTCATCCTCGAAAACCTCCGCCGTCTCGCGGCCAACGGCACGCCCGTCTTCGTCCGCATCCCCCTTGAGACCGGGGTCAACGATGACGAAGCGAACATCCGGGCGACGATCGATTTCCTCAAGCCCCTGCCGGCCGTCCGGCGGGTCGACCTTCTCGCCTACCACAAGGGCGGCCGGGAAAAGTCCCGCAACCTCGGCAAAGAATCGAGATTCGACATCTTCGAGCCTCCCTCCGCCGCGCGGATGGAGGAGATCCGGCAGGCCTTCGCCGACGCCGGCTTCAAGGTCAAGATCGGAGGCTGAACATGACTCCCCGCGTCAAGAAACTGCGCGAACAGAGCTTGGCCGCCGTGCCGAGCGTCACCGGCGAGCGGGCCAAGCTCATCACCGAATTCTACAAATCGCCCGAGGCCGGCCGGCACGGCCCGGCCATGCTGAGGGCCCTGGCCTTCAAGCACATCCTCGAGCACAAGGCGATCTGCTTCAACGCCGGCGAGCTCATCGTCGGCGAGCGCGGCCCCGCCCCGAAGGCCACGCCGACCTATCCCGAGGTGAACTGCCACAGCGCCGAGGACCTCCGGATTCTCGACTCCCGCCCGAAAACCTCCTTCAAATCCGACCCGAAGACGATCCGGATGTACGAGAAGGAGATCATTCCCTTCTGGCGCGGCCGGTCGATCCGGGACCGGATGATGGAGGAGCTTCCCCAGGCGTGGAAGGACGCCTACGAGTCCGGCATTTTCACCGAGTTCATGGAGCAGCGCGCCCCGGGCCACACCGTCCTCGACGACAAGATCTACCGGAAGGGGATGCTCGACTTCATCGCCGACATCGACGCCGCGATCGCCAAGCTCGATTTCCTGACCGATTCCGAAGCCACCGACAAGCGGGAGGAGCTGAGGGCCATGCGGGTCGTCGCCGAGGCCCTGATCCTCTACGCTCGCCGCCATGCCGAGAAGGCCCGGGAGCTGGCCCGCGCGGAGATGGACAAGGTCCGCAAGGCCGAGCTCCTGAAGATCGCCGAGGTCTGTGACTGGGTGCCGGCCCATGCCCCCCGGAATTTCTGGGAAGCCCTCCAGGCTTACTGGTTCGTCCACCTCGGGGTCATCATCGAATACAACACCTGGGACTCCTTCAACCCCGGCCGGCTTGACCAGCATCTCTGGCTGTTTTATCAGAAAGGCCTTCACGACGGCACGCTGACCAAAGACTTCGCCCGCGAGCTCCTCGGGTGCTTTTGGGTGAAGTTCAACAACCAGCCCGCGCCTCCCAAGGTCGGCGTCACGGCCGAGGAGAGCGGAACGTACACGGATTTCGCCCTGATCAACGTCGGCGGCCTCAAACCCGACGGGGGCGACGGCGTCAACGAGCTGTCGTTTCTCCTCCTCGACGTCATCGAGGAGATGCGAATCCTCCAGCCGAGCTCGATGGTCCAAATCTCGAGCAAGGGGCCGGACGCGTTCCTCTGGAGGGCCCTGCGGATCGTCAAGACCGGCTTCGGCCAGCCCTCGATCTTCAACACCGACGCCATCGTCAAGGAGCTCGTCCGGCAGGGGAAGTCCGTCGAAGACGCCCGGAACGGCGGGGCCAGCGGCTGCGTCGAGTCCGGGGCCTTCGGCAAGGAAAACTACACCCTGACCGGCTACTTCAATCTTCCCAAGGTCTTCGAGGTCACCCTCCATGACGGCCTCGATCCGCGGACGGGGAAGAGGATCGGTTTGCGGACGGGCGACCCGGCGAAATTCAAGACCTTCGACGAGCTCTTCGACGCGTTCCGAGCCCAGGTCCGCCATTTCGCCGACATCAAGATCCGCGGCAACGCGATCATCGAACGGCTCTACGCCACGGTCCTCCCCGCGCCTTTCCTCTCGATCCTGATCGACGACTGCATCGCCAAGGGCAAGGACTACCATGCCGGCGGAGCCCGCTACAACACGAATTACATCCAGGGCGTCGGCGTTGGCTCGCTGACCGACATCCTGGCCTCGATCAAGTTCAACGTCTACGACAAGAAGACCGTCTCCATGAAGAAGCTT
>VGJF01000270.1 GCA_016867585.1 Candidatus Aminicenantota bacterium
CAGAAAATAGGCCCGGAGCGCATCCCGGTCGGCGGGCTTGAGGTCCCGGAATCGGACGCCGGTATCATACCTGGAGGCTTTGGCCGAGGCTTTCCGGGAGTGGACGACCTCGCCCTGGAAGGCCCTGGCCTGATTCCCCAGGATGAGGAACAGGTCGATCGTCTCGGCCGGGTCAAACGGGGTGTCGGACGAAAACCGCGTCCCTTCGAGGCTCAGGTCGATCGTGCAGCCGACCTTGTACGACCCGTTCTCCCGAAAGAGACAGATCGTCGAGGCGTAATGGCGGGGGGACCGCCGCTTTTCGGCGAAGACCTTTTCCTTGGCCTCCTCGAGGATCGAGGTCTTGCTCATGACCGCGGCTTTTTCGCGGACGAAGGCGCAGACGCGGTTCTTGGTGATGAGCTTCTCGTCCACGTGAAGGGCCGACATCCGCTTCCCCTTGGCTTCGGCCAGGGCGAGGTCGGCCTCGGAAGCGATCGTCTTGAGGAGGGCCTTGGTCACGGTTCCCGGAGGGCCGAGATTCTCGCTCGGGAAGAGAGTCAGGCCGAAGCTCATCGTCAGGTCGTGGCGGGGCTGAGATTCCTCGTCGGGGAAGGGATGCTCCTCGACGGATTTCCGGATCCGCTCGGTCAGCAGGGTCGCCTCTTCGATGTTCCCGACCGAGGACAGGAAAAACAGGAATTCCTCTCCGCCGTAGCGGCAGAGGAGGTCGTCTTCCCGAATGGCCGACCTGAGGACGCCGGCCAGTTCGCGGAGAAGGCGGTTTCCGGCCTCCTGGCCGTGGCGGTCGTTGTAGTGCTTGAACCAATCGACGTCGCCCATGACCATGGCGAACGACCCGCTTTCCCGGCGCCGCTTGGAATAGCTTTCGAGACGATGGATGATTTTTTCGAAGAACGGGTCGGGCCGGAGAAGGCCGGTCAGGGCATCGTACTGGATCAGGTTGAGCTTCGTCATGGCCAGGGCGATGTGCTCGGACAGCCCGCGGAGCAGCTGCTCATCCTCCTCGGTGAATCCCCCTCCCCCGGGCCCGTCGTCGGCCCGGTCGTAAACCTCGAGCACGCCGACGACTCCGGCCTCCGACTGGAGGGGAATGGCGAGGAGACTGCGGAGGGGACGGCGGAGGCCGTCCCGGTACCGGAATGCGCAGCGGGAATCCCGTCCCGGATCGACGGAACGGACGACCGCCCCGCTGCGGGCCGCCACGGCGGCGAAATCCTCGGCCTGGAGGAGGGCGATGTGGCGGCTGAACTCGGCATGGACGAGATAATCGTCGTCCCAGACGAGGGGCTTGAGGTAAGGGCCCAGCGTTTCGCTCGTCTCGAGGATATAGATGGACACGCTTCCGGCCTGGACCGTGCCCTTGACCTCGACGAGGCTGTTGAGAAGGTCGAAAACGTCGTTGGCGGCATGGATCTTCCGGAGAATGTCCTCGATGTTCCGCTTGAGGGCCATGAACCGGGCGTAACGGGCTTGGATCGAGGTCCGCTTTTCGATCTCCCGGACGATTCCTTGGGAGAGCGAGCCTCCGACGTCCTTGATTTCGGCGTAGACCCGCTCGAGCTTTCGGACGGCGAGGTCCCGGGACGACGACAGCCGGGAGACGCTGGCCTTCAGACGGGAAAACGCATCGGCCGTGGCGAGGACTCTCCGGCTTCGGGCGACATCGAGCGGCTTGGGGGAGAGGAGAAGATAATCGATGTACCGGTCGTCCGGCCAGGCCCGGATGGCCTCCTTGAGCTTGTCCTCGTCGCCGCCGGCCAAGACAAGCGACGGGATTTTGGAGAGTCCGACGCGGAGGCGCTGATGGCCGGCCGATTCGGCGTCCAGGACGGCCACGTCGAAGGCGATCGTCGAGAGGAGGGCGGCCGCTTTTTCGATCGTCGCCGCCGTGTATATCAGCCCCTGTTTCCGGGCCAAGCCGAAGAGAAATGACCTTTCCTCGGGATTGAGGCTGACAATCAGAATTTTGCCCACGTGTCCTTATCCGAAAAACAAACCTTGGCCGCTTCCAACCTATTAATAGACTTAAAATTATCGGTTGTCAAGCGAAATTATTCGCGGCCGGCTATCGACGGCCCGGGCCGTCCGTTGTCTCGGCCGAGGAGGCTGTGTTATATTCAAGCCGCATCCGCCGCCGGGAGGAAGCCATGGCCAACCGTGATCAAAACGCTATGCCGCAGCGGGCCCCCCGAGGCCTCCGTTTGAGGACGAAGGGCTGGGCCCAGGAGGCGGCCCTCCGGATGTTGATGAACAACCTCGACCCGGAGGTCGCCGAAAAACCCGCCGAACTCATCGTCTACGGAGGGACGGGCAAGGCCGCCCGGAACTGGGATTGTTACCGGGCCATCCTCAAGAGCCTCCGGCGGCTCGAGGCCGACGAAACCCTGATCATCCAGTCGGGGAAACCCGTGGCCGTTTTCAAAACCCATCTGGAAGCCCCCCGGGTCCTGATCTCCAACGCCCTGATCGTCCCCCGATGGGCGACGTGGGACGAGTTCCGCCGCCTGGAGGCCCTGGGCTTGACGATGTACGGACAGATGACCGCCGGGAGCTGGATTTACATCGGCACCCAAGGGATCCTTCAAGGAACCTATGAGACCCTGGCCGCCGTGGCCAAGACGCACTTCGGGGGGAGCCTCCGCGGACGGCTCGTCCTCACCGCCGGGTTGGGCGGTATGGGCGGCGCCCAGCCCCTGGCGGTGACGATGAACGACGGAGTGGCCGTTGTCGTCGAGGTCGACCGGGACCGCATCCGCCGCCGCCTCGAGACGGGCTATGTCGACACGATGGCCGAAAGCTTGGACGAGGCCTTGACCCTGGCCGAGGGAGCGATCAAGAAAAGGGAGCCGCTCTCGATCGCCCTACTCGGCAATGCCGCCGACCTCATCCCCGAATTCGTCCGCCGGGGGATCGTCCCCGACGTCTTGACCGACCAGACCTCGGCCCATGACGAACTCAACGGCTACGTGCCCCATGGAATGCCCTACGGGGAGGCCGTGGAGCTCAGGGCAATAAATCCGGCCGATTACGTCCGCCGCTCCTACGCATCCATGGCCGTCCACGTCCGGGCCATGCGGGAGCTCCAGCGCCGGGGGGCCAGAGCCTTCGATTACGGCAACAACATCCGGGCCCAGGCCGTCAAGGGCGGGGTCAAGGACGCTTTCGAGATCCCCGGATTCGTCCAGGAGTACATCCGCCCCCTGTTCTGCCTGGGGAAAGGCCCGTTCCGGTGGGCGGCCCTCTCGGGCCAGGCGGCCGACATCTTCGCCACCGACGAAGCCGTCCTCCGGTGTTTTCCCGAGGATGAAGCCCTGGAACGATGGATCCGCAAGGCCAGGCGCGGGGTCCGGTTCCAAGGACTGCCGGCCAGGATTTGTTGGCTGGGATATGGAGAGCGGGCCAGGTTCGGGGCGGTCATCAACGACCTCGTCAAGCGGGGCAAGCTCGCCGCTCCGGTCGTCATCGGCCGCGACCACCTCGATACGGGATCGGTCGCCTCGCCGAATCGAGAGACCGAGGGGATGAAAGACGGCTCGGATGCGATCGCCGATTGGCCCGTCCTGAACGCCCTCCTCAACGCCGTTTGCGGAGCCTCTTGGGTTTCCGTCCATCACGGGGGCGGCGTGGGCATCGGATATTCCCTTCATGCCGGGATGGTCATCGTCGCCGACGGGACGGCCTCGGCGGCCCGCCGCCTGGAGCGGGTCCTGACCTGCGACCCCGGGCTCGGCGTCGTCCGCCATGCCGACGCGGGATATCCGGAAGCGGCGGCCTTCGCCGGGAAGGCCGGGCTCCGCTTGCCGATGGCCAAGTCCTGATCCGTTCTCGGGCGACGCCCTCCGTATACGCCGCCGGCCGTACGGACGCCGCGGCCGTCAACCTTGATTTTCTCCGTCGCCGGCCTTCAGCCGTCTTGCTCCGACTCAAGCCCCGTTCCCGCGGCCCGTTTTCAAGGATCTTTGGGAGAGCGTCCGGTTGGCACGCGGCATGCAGATCATCGGCCTCGAAGGAGGTCGAAAGACATGAGAGTCATCAGATGGTTCCACCGGACGGTGTGTCGCCGGGCCGCGGCCCTGACGGCCGTCTTCCTCGGCATCCTCGTCCCGACGGCCCTGAGCGCGGGCGAGGAGGACGGAGGAAGCGCGATCTGCGAGAAGGCGTTCAACACCTGCCTGTTCGAAGCCTTGGCCAAGGCGGGGG
>VGJF01000271.1 GCA_016867585.1 Candidatus Aminicenantota bacterium
AAGCGCTCGCGGAGGGGCTCGGCGAGAAGGAACGTGTCGCGCGCCGGCGAGGCGTCAGCGACACCGTAAAGGGAGAAGCCGAGCGACAGGCTGTATTCGCGAAGCTCGGCCCAGAGCGCACGCGGCACGAGATCGGACATCGCCGCCCATTGTAGGACCGTCCTCCCACCCTGTCAATTGGAGCTCAAGTTGACGGCCGCCGCCGATTCGGCTATATACACTCCATGACCGAACGCACCCTGGCCATCATCAAGCCCGACGCCGTCAAGAAAAACGTCATCGGCCGCATCGTCCAGCGCATCGAGGAGGAAGGCTTCCGGATCGTCGAGATGAGGCTCGTCCACCTCTCCAAGGACGACGCCAAGGGCTTCTACATCGTCCACAAGGACCGCCCCTTCTACGACAGCCTGACCGATTTCATGTCCTCGGGCGACGCCGTGGTCATGCTCCTCGAGCGGGAGGACGCCATCGCGACCTGGCGCAAGGTCATGGGAGCGACCGACCCGGCCAAGGCCGCGCCCGGCACGCTCCGGCACGCCTACGGCTTTTCGATCGAGCGCAACGCCGTCCACGGCTCCGACGCCCGCGAAACGGCCGCCTGGGAGATCAACCACTTCTTCAAGTCTTGACACGCACCCGAAAAACTCCTACATTCGATATGCGTCACGGGTTGGAAGCAGGGGTTTGAGGAGGAGTGTTGGCTTTTTTCCCCTCCGTCTATTCCGCTCCCCCGGACGCGTCTCCACATCGGCAAAGGAGGTCACCATGCCGAAAAAAACTCTGACTCGGGTTTGCGCCGCGGTCTCGGCCCTGGCCCTCGTCCTCGCCCTGGTCCCCGGCCTCGGCTCGGCCGAGAAAAAGCCCCGGGCCGGCTACCTGCTCCTCACCAAGCAGCCGAGCCTCGTCCTGACCTCGATTTTCCCCTGGCCGGGACAGAGCGCCGCTTCGCTCACCGCCCCGGCGGGGCAGACGCCCAAGCCCTCGACGGGATGGAAGCGGCCGACCGACGTTCTCCCGATCGAGCGGCCCGGCTCAGGAGATTGACCGCTCCGGAGTGACGTTTTAGCGGGGCCATTGCCGGAGGTCCGATGGGGATGAGGGGAAGCGTGTCTTGTGGTCTGCTCCTGCTTTTCCTGACGGCTTCCGCCATCCCCACGCCCCCGGCGCTTTTCCTCGCCGACGCCCTCCCCCGCCACCGGGCCATCGTCGACAAGGCCGAGAGCCTGGCCCGGAAGGGCGATTTCGCCGCCGCCCTGGCCTCCCTCTCGGGATATGTCCAGGAGAACGAAATGCGGATCTCGTCTCCCGAAAAGCCGCATTTCCTGGCCGCCCGGGCCCTTCTGAAGTGGAACATCGGAAAGCCGCCCGAGGCCCTGGCCCTCTACCGCGAGGCCGCCCTCTCGGCGGCCGTCGACTCATCCCTGAAAGACGTGTGCGATCGGGCGGCCTCCGTCATCAGCCTCTACAACGAGGCCAAGAACGCCCGCGATCTCGGCGACGACGAAGAGGCCGTCTCCCTTTTCCGGAAAGCCATCGAAGCGTCCAGGGCCCTCGGGCGTCCGGAATTCGAGGTCAAGTCCCTCCGTCAACTCAGCCTGGTCCATTGGCGGCGGCAGGAATTGGGCGCCTTTCACGCCCTGAACAAGGAAGCCCTGGAGCTCGCTGAAGCCCTGAATTTTTTCCGCGACCAGAGCGTCTGCCTGAACAACATCGGCCTCTATCACTCGAGGATGGACAACTTCGCCCAAGCCCGGCGCCATTACGAGGACGCGCTGGCCCTGGCCGAGAAAACCGGCTTCCTCCAGTCGCAGAGCGACGTCCTAACGAACCTCGGCGTCCTCTTCCAGGCTTTCGGCGACTACGATAAAGCCCTCGCCCACTTCCTTCGGGCTCTCGAGGTCGACCGGGCCGCGGGGACGGAGGCTCTCATCCTCATCGACTACAACAACATCGGCACGGCCTACCGGAAGAAAGGCCAGGCTCAGGAGAGCCGCGCCCACTTCGAGAGCGCCCTGGCCTATTTCGAGAAAAGCCTCGACCTCATGGGCGGGGGGGGCGACCCGGGGTCAAGAATCCGCGTCCTGAACAACATCGCCACCGTCCGGTCGGACCTGGGCGACTACCCCGCCGCCCTGGACTATTACCGCCGGAGCCTCGAACTGGCCGAGTCCCGCGGCGACCTCGAAGGCCGGAGCGCCGTCCTGAACAACATGGGCATCGTCCACGGCCTGATGGGCAACGACGCCGAGTCCGCCGGTCTCTTCGCCCAAGCCATCGAATTGTCGAAAGGAACGACGAACAGCCGGATCCTCTGGGAGGCTTTCCTCGAGAGAGGGAACGCGTTCCGCAAGCAGGGGGACTTCGCCCGGGCCCGGGACAACTACCGAAACTCGATCGCGATCATCGAGCGGGCCCGGGCTTCGATCGACAGCGAAGAGATGAAGGCCCTCTACCTCGGGACGGACAAGAGGCTCGAAGCCTACCACAACATCTTCGACGTCCTGGTCGGGACGGGGCTCGAGGAGGGCGGGGCGCGGCCCGCCGAGGCCTTCGATTTCTACGAGCGGTCCAAGGCCCGGGCCTTTCTCGAAAGCCTCGAGGACTCGAAGATCCCCCTCGTTCCTCCTTCCGACCCCGCCTTGGCGGAGGAGGAGGGGCGGATATCCCGGGCCGTCTCGGGGGCCTTGCGGGAGCTTTTCAACCTCCCCCCGGGATCCCCGGAGAGGGAAGAGATCGAGCGCCGCCTCGTCCGCCTGGAGGAGGACCATGAGAGGCTGAAAGCCCGCCTCCGGTCCGCCGATCCCGGATACGCCGAATTGCTCTACCCCAAGATCATCTCCCTAGCCGAAGTCCAACGCTCCCTCCTCGACGGCCGAACGGCCGTCCTCGCCTATTTTGTCGGCCGCCTGTCCTCTTACGGAATGGCCGTCACGCGCCGCGGCCTCCGCGTCTTCCCCCTCCCTCCCCGCCCGCTTCTTCAAGCCAAGGTCGCCGATTATCTCGCCGAGATCGCGGACAAGGACGGCCGGGCCTTCGCCCTCGGCCGGGATCTTCACCGCGACCTCGTCGAGCCCGCCAGCGTCTCCGGCTGCGGCCGGCTTCTCGTCGTTCCCGACGACATCCTCCATTATCTGCCCTTCGAGACGCTCCGGCCCGAGGGCGGCGGCTGGCTCGCGGCTCAAGCCACCCTCTCCTACGCCCCCTCGCTTTCTTCCCTCTGGAGCATCCGGAGCCGGAACGGCCTCCGCGGACGGAAAGGCCGCCTTGACATCCTGGCCGCGGGAGATCCCTCCGGCGCTCCCGGCCCCGGCTTGAAGCACGCCGGGGCTGAAATCGCCAAAATCAGGCCCCTCTTCAAGCCCGGAAAAAGCCTCATCCTTCAGGGAGAGGGGGCCTCGGAGGAAAACGTCAAGAAAGAGGACCTCGGACGCTACAAGGTCCTCCATTTCGCCGTCCACGGGATCGTCGACGATCGGAAGCCGGGCCGCTCGGCCCTCCTCCTCTCACCCGGCCCGAGCGGATCGGAGGACGGCCTCCTCCAGATGGGCGAGATTCTCGGCCTCGACCTCAAGGCCGACCTCGCGGTCCTTTCCTCCTGCGAGAGCGGCCTGGGCCGCTTCGTCAGGGGCGAGGGGATCGTCGGCCTGAGCCGGGCTTTTTTCCATGCCGGGGCCTCGGCCGTCCTGATGAGCCTCTGGCCCGTCCACGACCAGGCGACCTCCCAGCTCATGGAGCGGTTCTACCACGGCCTACGGGCCGGCCGGTCCATTGAAGCGGCCCTCCGGGAGGCCAAGGCCGAGATGGCCGGGTCCGAAGAATACGGCCACCCTTATTACTGGGCCCCGTTCATCGCCTCCGGCCACGGGGGGAACGTCGTCTTCGAGAGAGGGGCGATCTGGCCTTCGGCCGTTTTGGCCGCCCTGGCCGCCGGGTTCATCCTGGGAGCGATGAGGCGCGGCCGGGCGCGAAGAAAATGACATTTTTTTCGCCGGGAATGAGAATTTTGCCCCCTTTCCATCATCTATAATAATGGTTAGGCCATCGCGGCCGCTTCCCTAACATCGTAAAGAGAGTTTCTCAATGGCTTGGGACGCCGACAAGGAAAACGAACTGGCCTTGATCCTCGACAGGTTCACGGGCTTCATCCGCTCCCAATTCTACAGGGCCGGCCTGAACTGCCACGGCCTCGACA
>VGJF01000272.1 GCA_016867585.1 Candidatus Aminicenantota bacterium
TGCTCTTCATGGATCGCCTGAAGGCCCTGAGCCAGGGGAAAAACGAAGAAGCCCGGCGGGCCCTCCTTCAGATGGAAAAGATCGCCCCGCATGAATTCGCTTACAAGTTCCTCGCGGTCGCCGACGGGGTCGCGCTCAACAAGCCTCGTCTGTCGCTGGAGATATTCGAAAAGGCGGAGGCCCCCCCAGCCTGGCTGAAGACCGACCACGGACGAAATCTGGGAACGAGATACTTTGCCTATGTCAGCATGGCTTATTACCTGCTGGGGAATCACAAAAAGGATCTCGACGTCGTCCGCAGGGCCCGGAAATCCTTCCCGGAGGCTGCAGGTTTGCTGTTTAACGAAGCCCGGGCGCTGTCGGCCCTGGGGAAGATCGAAGAGGTCAAGAAGGTTGTCGACGAAAATCTCCTTTCGAGTCCTTCGACGGGAGCCGCGGCCGCGGGAAGGGTCATGCTCACCGCGGCCCGGGAGCTGCGCCTGCGCGGACATCGGGAGGCCTTCAAACAAATGGCCGGGCGGGCGGTCGAATGGTGCCGGGAGCGGCCGGCCGGCAAGGAGGCGTCGGAGAACCAGCGCCATGAACTGGCCCAAGCGCTCTATATGGCTGAACGATGGGAAGAAGCGGGCATGCTCATCGAAAAACTGAGGTCGGAGAGACCCGGCGATATCGATTACCTCGGATACGGCGGAGCGCTCGCCGCCAGGAGGGGCGACAAGGAAGAAGCCCTGAGGATTTCCGAGGAGCTGAAGAAGATCGACCGTCCCTACACCTTCGGCGCGCCGACGTATTGGCGGGCGAGAATTGCCGCCCTCTTGGGAATGAAAGAGGAGGCCGTGGAACTCCTTCGCCGGTCATTAGCCCAAGGACACTATTATTTAAACGCGACAGGCATTTTCATCATCCAGGAAGCGGACCTCGACCCACTCCGCGATTACGCCCCGTTCAAAGAACTGATGAAACCCAGGGGATAGCCGGAGCTGATGAGGAAGCTTCTCTCGTGACGCCGAAAGACTCAGGACCGCGGGCGATGTTTCTCATGGGCAGCGCCCCCGGTCCGGAAACGGTCATCAACGGAAAGCGGTGTCTCTACTTCGGCGGGACGGGCTATTTCGGCCTTCACGGCCACCCGGCCGTGATCCGGGCGGGGATCGCCGCGTTCCGGCACGGCACCCACGCCGCCACGACTCGCTCGGGATTCGGTAACAACTCCGCCCTTCTCGACGTCGAGAGAAAGTTGGCCGCGTTCTTCGGCACCGCCGAGGCCGTCTATTACGCCTCGGGATATCTCAACGGCCTCTTTCTGGCCCAGGGACATGCCCGGGCGTTCGATGTCGCCTTCGTCGACGAGGCGGCGCACTATTCCATTCGGGACGGCGTCGCCGCCGCGGGGAAGCGGGCCGTCGGCTACAAACACCTCGACCCGGCCGACCTGGGCCGCAAGCTGAAGGGATCCTTGGGAAGAGGCTGGAGCCCGGCCGTCTTCACCGACGGCGTTTTTCCGACGTTCGGGGAGATCGCCCCCCTGCCCGATCTCCTCGAGGCCCTCAGGCCCTATGGAGGGATCTTGTGCCTCGACGACGCCCACGGCGTCGGCGTCCTGGGCGAAAACGGTCGGGGGACCCTCGAACATTTCGGGATCGCTCCCTCGCTGAAAATTTCCATGGCCGGGACTCTGAGCAAGGCTTTCGGCGGCCACGGAGGCTTCATTCCCGGTCCGGCCTCGCTCATCCGCCGCATCCGCCGGGAGGTCGGGGCCTATGCCGGATCAATGCCCGCGCCGACGCCGATCGCCGCCGCCTCGGCCAAGGGGATCGATCTTGTCGCCTCCCATCCCGAATGGCGGGCGGCGCTCCGGGCCAACGTCCGGAGGGCCAAGGCCGGGCTTAGAAAACTTGGCTTGGCGGCGGACGACACGCCCGTTCCCGTCATCGCCTGGACGCTCGGGTCGGCCGCCGAGATGAAGCGCGTCCAGAGAGCCCTCTTGGACAGGGGAATCGCCGTCGCCTGCCTGAAGTACGCCGGCGCGCCCGCCGGAGGCGTCCTCCGGGTGACGATTTTCTCGACCCACACCCCGGACGATATCGACCGTTTGATCGACGAACTCGGCCGGATTCTTTAAAACTTCTTCAGGGTTTTCAAGAAGTCGGGGTCGACCTCGGCCCCGATCCCCGGCTTCTCGGGGAGGGTGATCAGGCCCTTGGCGAAGGTCATTCCGTCAGTCACCGGATCGATGGTGTGAGAGGTGTGGCCGTCGAGGTCGGTCCAAAGGATGTTCCGGCGGGCGGCGACGATATGGGCGGCCGCGGTCAGGGCCAGACGCGATTCGAGCATGCAGCCGACCATGCAGGCCATGTTGGCCCCGTCGGCGATGTGGGCCATCTTGGACATGTTCCCGAGTCCGCCGGCCTTCATGAGCTTGATGTTGACATAGTCGCAGGCCTCGGCCTTGGCGAGCTTCAGGACGTCGGCCGGGCCGAAGGCCGCCTCGTCGGCCATGACCGGGATCGGGCTGGCCGCCTTCACCGCCCGGAGACCGTCGAAGTCCGAAGCCAGGACGGGCTGCTCGACGAACAGGATGTTGAACCGCTCCATCTTTCTCAGGGTGTCGATCGCCACGGGCGGCGCCCAGCCCTGGTTGGCGTCGATTTGGAGCACGATGTCCGGGCCGACAGCCGCCCGGACGGCTTCGAGCCGCCGGAGGTCGAGGTCCTGGCCCTGCCCGACCTTGATTTTGATGATGTCGAAGCCGGCGGCGGCGAATTCCCGGGCCCGCCGGGCCATCGTCTCGGGCTCGTCGAGGTCGACGGTGATGTCCGTGGCGAAGGACGTCCGGTCTCCGCCGAGGAGGCGGAAGAGGGGAAGGCCGGCGATTTTGCCGAGGATGTCGTGGAGGGCCGTGTCGAAGGCGGCCGTGGCGCTGGGATTGGAATGGACGAACGCCCCGAACTCCCGGAAGAGGCTTTCGATGGCCAAGGGATTCCGGCCCAGAACGATTTCCCGGAGAGCCTTGGCCGCGGCGAGGTTGGTCTCCTGCGTCTCGCCGGTGATCGGCGGAAAGGGGCAGGCCTCTCCGACGCCCGTGATCCCGGCGTCGGTGTGGACCCGGACGAGAACGTCGTTGGCCGCGGGCATCGTCCCGATGGCGATTCGGAAGGGCGATTTCAGGGGGAGGTCGTAGGCGTAGATGTCGACCCCCGTGACTTTGAGCCGGGTCGCCTCGGCCTGGGCTTTTTCCAGGGGGCCGCCGGCCGCCGAGGCTTTCGCCGCCGCGAAGCCGAGGGCGCCCATCCCCATCGTTGCGATCTCGAGAAAGTCGAACCTGGACATGAGCATGCCGCCTCCTCGAGATTTAATTATTCCAGACGGGGCGGGATGTCAATAAAGGACTTTGGCTTCCCCCAGCGTCTCGATCCGCTTGGCGAGCCAGGCGAGCATGAGTTCTCGCCGAGCCATTGTCGCCGCGATCTCCTCATTGGTCAGGTAATCGCCGACGACTTCGCGGACGATTTCCGGGGTCAGGGCTTTCAAGTCCTCGAAAAACGGCCTCGGAAGCTCGGCCATGATGAAATTCGGCCCCTCCTTGAATTTTTCGTCGTAAATGAGCCGGGTCGTGAATTTTTTCGTCGTCCGGAATGTCCGGGAGTGGTCGATGAGGATCATCCGCCAGTCGTCCGTGATGAGGTAATTGCGCTTATGGCGGTCCTCGTTGGAGATGAGGTTGTCGAAGGCCCTTTGGAGGTAGAGGGCCTTGTAGAATCCGCTGACCTTGGGGCCCGGCGGGTTGAGCTTTTTCTTCAGGAGCTCTTCCATGTTCAGCCAGGCATCGATCCAGAGCTGGCACGACCCCCGGTCGCCGCGGAATTCCCTCTCGACCGTGACCGGGACCATGTGGAGGCCGAGGTGCCGGCTGAGCCGGTAGGCGGCGATCTCGCCTTTCCACGTTTCCTTGAAGCCGCCGACTTTTTCGCCGAAGACGTTCTTCCAGAGGGCCTTTCTGCGGACCCCGTCTTTCTCGAGGGTCAGGACCCAGGGATTCGTCACGGCCAAAGAGCCCGTCAACTGCTCCTGGCCGACGACCTGGGCGGTTTTCAGGAACTCTTCCCACCGTTCGTATTCGGCCTTGTCCTGTTCGGTGAGTTGGGCGAAGGCCGCGGACCCGCCTCCCAGGCAGGCGACGAGGAAC